>JAUMZX010000186.1 GCA_030527905.1 Cardiobacteriaceae bacterium | reverse complement strand
GAGGATGGGTTGCCAGTCGATGATGTGATTGATTTTGAGCAGCAGAAATCGGTCGATATGGCGGTTGATCATGCCTTGTGCGGTTTGCTGGAAGAAGCTACTCATGGGGGATGTTGTTTGAGTTGTGGATGTCGAGGTGATGTAAAGCGGTTTGGCTGCCTTTTGCAAAGGTCTCGCTGCCATCCATAATAAACGCCGAACCACCTATTATTTTGGCACCACAATCCCTCGCCATCGTGAACACCCGAAAAAAATAAACGCTCTGAATCTGGTAAGCCTATTGAACTTCAACATACAAAACCTTATGCTTAGCCCGTTCTCAACGGGGTGCTTTGATAAAACGTTATTAAGGCTGAGAAAAACCCGTAGAACCTGAACTGATTAATATCTGCGTAGGGATTTGAGAATCGTCAAAACATTGACCATGCTTGAATTCCTTTAATTTTAATTAAAGGATTTTTTATGTCTAAACACCGTAAAGCGTTAATACTGGCGGCATTGCTTGCCTCAAACCTTCTTCTTGCCAAACCAACGAATCTCACAATATACAGTGAAGAATTCTTTGCTGCCGAATGGGGCCCGGGACAAGAAATCAAAGCCTTATTTGAGAAATCTCATCCGCAATGCGAAATCACCTTCATTCCTTTCGATAGCCGCGCAACCATACTCAATCGTCTTCGCCTAGAAGGAAAAAATACGAAAGCAGACGTCGTCTTAGGCTTGGATAACCAACAAATAGAAAGCGCAGAGAAAACAAGATTATTCGATGCACATCAAGTCGATTTATCCTCGCTTTCATTACCCGTTGCATGGAAAAATCAAACTTTCCTGCCGTATGACTTTGGTCAATACGCCTTTATTTACGATAAAAGCAAATTGAAAAATCCGCCGCAAAGCATGCAAGAATTACTCGAACGGAAAGACCTTAGAATCATCTATCAAGACCCGCGCACCAGTAGTTTAGGTCGTGGTTTGATTATCTGGATCAATAGCCTTTACCCGCAAGAACAGGTACCACACATATGGCAACAATTAGCCCAACATACCGTAACTGTCGGTAAAGGTTGGACCGAAACCTATGGTGCCTTTTTGAAAGAAGAAGCGGATTTAGTCTTCAGTTACGATACTTCACCACTTTACCATCTGCTGAACGAACAGAAGGATCAATATAGCGCCGCAAAATTCTCTGAAAAAAGCGTGCTACAAATTGAAACGGTGGCAAAGATTGCAGGACGCCATAATACCTGCGCTGACAGCTTCCTACCGTTTTTAATTTCACCAGAAGCGCAAAAAATCATCATTCCTAAGAATGTTATGCTTTCTGTGATTAATGCGAATATCGAACCACACTACGATGCGCTCAAAGCTGAGAAAACGGAAGAAAAAAACATTGACCCCTTATCTATAAGCGATGCGCAATTGAAGCAATGGATTGATGTCTGGCAAACCGCGGTATCAAAATCACAATAATGCTGACTGGGTTTATCTCACCGCAGTTCCGTCCCAAACATTATTTAGGCGGAATTGCGGTGATTGTTTCCATAATAGGCCTTTATTTTTTCTCCTTACATGCGGTTTTCAGCGCAGGAGAAACATATTCATGGCGAGACTTTTGGCAGGATACGTATCTGCGTCATGTGCTTTACTTTAGTGTTTGGCAGGCTTCGTTATCTACTGCCCTCTCTGTCATCATCGGTGGAATTTTTGCTCGAGCCCTTTTTTACCAAAAATTTTATGGCAAATCGCTATTGCTCAAAGTGCTGTCTATGACCTTCATTTTGCCATCCTTAATGGTGATATTTGGCCTCATCGGTATATATGGCGCTTCAGGATGGCTAGCGAAATTGATGCACTTCCTGCATATCCAGTGGCAACCAACCTTCTACGGTTTACCTGGTATCCTGATGGCCAATTTGTTCTTCAATGTTCCATTCGCAGCGCGCTTCTTCCTACAAAGTTTGCAGTCAATTCCCAGCCAACAACACCAACTCGCCGCCCAATTGAACATTCGCCGCTGGCAATTTATCCGCTTGATTGAATTTCCTTATTTCAAACGGCAACTATTTTCCGTATCAGTATTGATATTCATGCTCTGCTTCACCGGCTTCACTATCGTTTTAACGCTCGGTGGCGGTCCTAAATACACCACATTAGAAGTGGCTATCTATCAAGCGCTTATGCTTGATTTTGATATCGCCAAAGCGGCATGGCTCGCGTTATTGCAATTTATACTATGCGCCTTTCTGTTTGCGGTAAGCCATTTTCTTGCTAAACCGGCAGATATCGCTATGCAGCATACGCAAAGCTGGATTGCCACACAGGACAGAATAGTCAAAATATGGCAAATACTGATTATTACAATGGTAAGTCTGTTTATTTTTATGCCATTGCTCAATATCGTTGTTTCTGCTTGCTTATCCGACGCCTTTTTTAGCGCATGGCAGAATCCTCAACTATGGCGGGCGATTGGTTATTCATTCAGCATCGCGCCCATCTCCGCTTTTCTGGCATTGTTCATGTCAATCGCTCTATTGTTGCTCACTCGCCGTTTGTACTGGCTACAACGTATCGGGCTGGCGGATGCCCTCATTAATATCAACATGATTATCTTAGCCATACCGACCTTGATTCTAGCGACAGGCTTATTCTTGCTCTTACAACGCATGAGCCTCAGCAATATCCACTTATTTGCCATTATGGTATGTTGCAATGCGTTATCGTCCATGCCTTTTGTCTTACGCGTATTATCTTACCCTATGAATAACAATATGATTTATTATGAGAAATTGTGTCTTTCATTAGGTATCTCCGCTTGGACACGCTGGCGATTAATTGAGTGGCACCATTTGGCGTGGCCAATGAAATATGCTTTTGCCTTGGCGTTTTCTCTTTCTTTAGGCGACTTTACCGCAATTGCCTTATTTGGCAATCCACAATTCACTTCATTGCCCTACTTACTTTATCAACAATTAGGCAGTTATCGTGGTGAACAGGCATCGGTTACTGCACTCATTTTACTCATCGTCTGCTTAATCGTTTTTTGCAGCATAGAGCGCAAACGCAATAGCGGGCTTATAGAAAAATATTGATACACGGAGCATAAACAGCATGATTCATTTGAACCAAGTTACTTTTCACTATGCTGCTATGCCGATGTACTTTGATGTACATATTAAAGCTCAAGAGAAAGTGGCTATCATCGGCCCGAGCGGTTCCGGAAAAAGTACATTACTGAATTTGATTGCTGGTTTTATCTTTGCTGATAGCGGTGAAATTTACTTGAATGGCGAGAAACAAAATAGGAACCCACCGCATTTACGTCCGGTATCCATGCTTTTTCAAGAACATAATCTATTCGAACATCTCACCGTATTTCAAAATATCGCTTTAGGTATCAAACCCAACCTTAAATTAAATCAGCAAGAACAAGAGCGACTTATAGCAGTTGTCGATGCGGTTGGTTTATCTGCCTTTCTTGCAAGGAAGCCAAACGAACTTTCGGGAGGACAAAAACAACGAGTCGCATTAGCGCGCTGCTTATTGCACGATAAGCCTATCCTACTATTAGACGAGCCTTTTTCTGCCCTAGATGCCGCACTGCGTTTAGAAATGCTTCACTTATTGATGCGACTATGTACGGAAAAAGCCTTAACTTTATTACTCGTGACCCATCAACCAACGGAATTGCGCGGTAGTGTTGATCGGTTTCTGCGCATAGAAGCGGGTAAGTTTGTGCCTCACACCTGCGCGTACGGTTTTCAAACCAATCCAAGATATTGACAGCTCACCAATATATTCATCGTTAAAACGCGTTTATCACCATACAGCCGGTCAACCATCGGCATACGCACTTGAGTGCGTTCATGAAGTTTAATGAGAGCCAAAATCAGAAAAGCCCCTTCTCAGAACAACAATCCTGCAACAACGATTCATGATTAATGCTTTTATTACGTTTTTTCCCAATGTAG
>JAUMZX010000185.1 GCA_030527905.1 Cardiobacteriaceae bacterium | reverse complement strand
TGAGAAAATACAACGGGATCGACCGCAAATCTTTCCCGCTTTTTTTGAAAGAATGAGACCTTTTGCAAAGGTCTCAAGCTATGATTTTGAAGATAGCGAAGCTGGCAGATGGTATGTTCCGGTAGTATTTGGGCAAGATTTCGAACCAGAAACCCAGCTATTGGATGATTTTTATTAATCGCTCATTTCGTGGTCAACTTTCCCATATATAAAGCTAAAGTTGATAGATTTGTAGAAAAGAGGTTGGCGAAGTGAGCATATCTGTTTGGAGTTACGATCGATCTACTTGATAGATAGAAGTTTGTTATGAGATTATGCTTTCAATCCGTTATATCAACATGAGATGAAAATAGTACTAAAAAATAAGATTTTTTTGCACAGTTCTAACCATGAGTAATGAGTAGATAAAAGCTATTATTCCACCACTTATTAGGCTATAAACCCTATGCTTTTATAAAAGCAACTTCATCAACGATATACTCCTAAAACAGTACCATTTTTGATTTCATCAAATTGCTTTTTATGAGAGCATTTTGCTTCTGCCTTAATTAATCTTTAATAGAAAATTTGTATAGATAAATTGACATTCCTCGCGGTCTTTTCCATTTAATAAATTAAAGAGTCGAGCTTTATATCTACAGATAGTCAAACAGCCTCTTTATTCAACAGGGAAATAAACCTAGTCTAAGGTTGAGCGGGTTTGTTATTTCCTAATCCTGCGGGAGCAGGGGCTGTTGTCTGTGTGGCAGGAGGGTTAGTTGGTACGGGAGCAATCGTTGGTTTTTCTATCGGATTTTCCGTAGGTGTTGATGCTGCGGGGGCTGGAGATGGCGCCGGAGTCGTTGATATAGAGGCATTTTGTCCATCAGTGGTTAATTGTGTTTCTGGCGCAATCGTTGATTGTAGAATTGCCATGGTTTTTAGAATATTTAATGCTTCGTAAAGGGCAAAATCCTGTTTGGCGAGATCTTGATTCGGCGTGTTTTGCTGCGTACTGAGTCCTGCCGGATTGGCAAGATGATAAGGTAGGGAGCTTTCGCGTTCGTTAATAGCGCTGGCTTCATCTTGTTGTACGCGTAATGGCGTGAGGATAACTTGTGGCACGATGCCTTTGGCCTGAATAGAATTGCCAGAAGGTGTGTAATATTGTGCTGTTGTCATTTTTACTGCGCCGCCGTGGTATAGCGGAATGACGGTTTGTACGCTACCTTTACCAAAGGTGGGCTGGCCTACTATAACCGCCCGATGTTGGTCTTGTAATGCTCCTGCTAATATTTCTGAGCCTGAAGCAGAACCTTCATCTACTAGGACCACGATAGGCAAACCACTTAAGATATCGCCATCACTGGCTAGATATTCTTCTTCTTGATCACTTTCTCGACCACGAATGAAGAGGATAGTTCCGTTGTTTAAGAACAGGTCGGCCGTGGCAACAGCGCTGTCGAGGTATCCACCAGGATTACTACGTAAGTCAATGACTGCTCCGCGCAGAGTATGTTTGACGCGTAAAGCCGCTATTTCTTTTTCCAGTGCATCGGTAGTGTCATCTTGGAATTGGCTGATGCGGAGGTAAGCGTATTCGTCATTCAGCATACGAGAACTGACGCTGCTGGTAGCGATAACTTCACGTAATAAGGTATATTCAACGATGCTATCGCCACGCTGAATGATAAGTTTGACTTCGGTGCCAGCTTCGCCATCCAATAAACGAATGGTTTCGCTAAGAGAGAGGTCGGATACGTTCTGCCCATTAACCTGGGCGATGATATCGCCGCTTTGTATTCCCGCTCGAGCTGCAGGAGAACCTTCAATAGCGGAAACTACTCGCATCGAACCCGCCTTAATATCCAACACGACGCCAATTCCTGCATATTGTCCATCACTTTGTTGTTCAAAATCTCGATATTCTTTTTCGTTCATGTAAACCGAATGTGGGTCTAAACGGGCAAGCATGCCGCGAATGGCATTCTCCATGAGCGTTTCATTGCTTACCGGCTCTATATAGTTATTCTTCACCGTGTCAAACACGTCAACAAATGTTTTTAATGCTTCGAAGGGAATATCATCACTGGCTTTTTCGTTATCAAGAGAAGTGAGGGTTAGATCGTAATCTTTACTTGGTGTAGTTGTATTATTTGCTGCTGAGGGTGAAGTCGGGGTTTGCGCATGTAAGATGGTGACAGAGAAAAAGGCGGCTAGCGGGAGAAGGCGAAACATCATGGCAGGGGTCCGATAAGTCAATAAAGCTATAAGGATAACAGCGTAGCATGCAAATGTCATGATACGACCTTTTCCCTATCTGGAAAGGAAGGGCTATAATGCCCGCGTTTTTGCGCAACCAAAGGCTCGTATTTATATGAAGACAAACGCCATCCTCGCGCTCGCCGACGGCAGCATTTTTCATGGTCGCTCCATTGGTGCTGACGGTACTCGTTGCGGTGAGCTCGTTTTTAACACAGCTATGACGGGTTATCAGGAAATCCTGACCGATCCTTCTTATCTCGGACAAATTGTTACGCTTACTTATCCCCATATAGGAAATACGGGGGTGAATGCGTTAGATGTTGAATCTGGCGCGCTACAAGCGGCAGGGCTGGTTGTACGTGATATGCCATCTACTTATAGCTCATGGCGTGCTACGGGTTCTCTTTCTGATTATTTGAAAAAATATGGTGTTATTGGCATTGCTGATATTGATACGCGTGAACTAACACGTTGTTTGCGTACCCAAGGGGCTCAGAATGCTTGTTTGATGGCAGGTAATGTATTGGATGAAAAAAGTGCCATTGCAGCTGCACGTGCTCACCCGAATATGAGCGGACAAGATCTTGCTAGTGGTATTGGTGTCCGCCAGAAACAAGCGTGGGTACATAGCATTTGGGACGCCAAGAATAATAACTATCTGGAGCAAACATCAGGTGCTTATCATGTTGTGGCTTACGATTATGGTATCAAATCAAACATCCTACGTTTACTCGTGGCGAGTGGCTGTCGTGTGACCCTCGTACCAGCGGCAACCAGTGTTGAAGAAGCTCTTGCCTTACAACCAGACGGCATTTTTCTTTCTAATGGGCCTGGCGATCCAGAACCGATGCAGAATGCGATTCGTACAATACAAGGTTTTCTTGAACGTAACATTCCTGTATTTGGTATTTGTCTTGGTCATCAGTTAATTGGCCTTGCTTGCGGCGCCAAAACAGTCAAAATGAAATTCGGCCATCATGGCGCCAATCATCCGGTTCTAGATCTTGAAACAGGGCAAGTCATGATTACATCACAAAACCATGGATTTGCTGTCGATGAAGCGACACTTCCTGGGAACGTTCGCCCAACTCATCGCTCACTTTTTGATGGTTCGTTACAAGGGCTCGCTTTTACTGATCGACCTGTTTTTGCTTTTCAAGGGCACCCTGAAGCAAGTCCAGGACCACATGATATGAAAGTACTTTTTACACGTTTTGTCGAAGCTATGAGAAAAAGCGCATAGATTAGTTGATCTCTGTATAACTTATTCGCTTTCATAAGTAATGAACCGAAATGATGGTGGGATAGGGCCATTTTCTATCTAATATTTTCAAGGATGGAGAAAGATAATACAGCTCTATTTCTTATTTATTTTTTATTTTCTTTCTTCAAATGACGAAAAGGGAACCCCCTAAATTGTATCGCTTATTACTAATTAGGTTTAGGCCTTATGTAGTATATGTTTTGTTAGTATAAATAATTATTTGATGATGATTATGATACGAGAGGAGCATAAGATCTAATCATTAATTGGGCTTATGTGGGTATATCATTGAGAATTCTTGTGTTGGCTATCTATTTCTCAAAGAATATTTTATGCTTATCTTCTATAAAGTTTGAATTATTATTTTTATAATAAATAATTAATAAAAGATAGTGTTATAATTGGAAGAATCAAGGAATAAAAACGACTATACCATTGAAAAGCATTATTAAAGGTAACTGTCTTATTTTT
>JAUMZX010000184.1 GCA_030527905.1 Cardiobacteriaceae bacterium | reverse complement strand
AACCTGCTCGGCCGCAAACCAATGGTAAAGCGGAGAGAATGATTAGAACATTGATTGAAATGTGGCACAATCAAGAAGAATTTAGAGATTCGGAAGACAGAAAACAGAAGCTGAAACGCTTTATCAACTTTTATAATACGGTTAAACCCCATAAGGGCATTTTAAACAAAACGCCTTATGAGGTTTTGGATGATTATTTTAAACAGGAAGTGTAAACAACGCGACGATTTCTAACAAACTATATTTATCATTACGCTTGATTTCATGATAGTAGAACTATTTTATTAAAGAAAGATAATTATATAATTGCAACTAAAATAAATCTTTGGAGATATTATGCAGATATTTGACTTAATTTGTATTGGAGCTGGATCAGGCGGTATTGCAACAGCACGTCGTGCAGCCGAATATGGCGCAAAAGTTGCTATTATTGAGAGTAATCGTTTAGGCGGTACCTGCGTTAATGTTGGATGTGTACCCAAAAAACTGTTCTGGTATGCGGCGAATACGGCTGAAGCTTTAGAAAATGCCTTACTATTTGGTTTTACAGGAATATCTTCTCAAATATCTTTTCAATGGCACCTATTCCGGCAAGAGCGAGATGCCTACATTGCTCGTTTAAATAGCATTTATGAAAACAACTTACGGAAAAGTGGAGTAACGCTTATTCGAGGAGTGGCTCGTTTTGAAAGCGCTAACACGGTGAAAGTTGATGGTAAATACTACAAAGCCAAGCATATTGTTATTGCTACCGGAGGTCTCCCTGTAGTGCCTGATATTCAAGGAGCAGAATTTGGAGCAACCTCGGATGGCTTTTTTACTCTAGACCACCAACCGACCACAGCTATCATTGTTGGTGGAGGCTATATAGCCTGTGAAATAGCGGGAGTATTACAAGCCTTACATACATCAGTACATATTGTTATTCGTGGTGAACGACTATTGAGAGCGGTCGATGCTGATGTCGCGGAATCATTGGCTGAATCTATGATAGAGCAAGGCATACAAATTCACCGTAAAAGACAAGTAAAACAGGTAACAAGAGATAAGAATGAGTTAACAGTTACACTGAATAATGGGGAAACTTTACGTAGTGATTGGTTGCTGTGGGCAATGGGGAGGAATGCCAATACAAAAAATCTTCATCTTGAAGCAGCTGGTGTTGAAACACGTACTAATGGACAGATTCCCGTTGATATTTGGCAAAATACAAATGTTCCTGGTATCTATGCCATTGGAGATATTACGGGAGCACTGGAATTAACGCCTGTTGCTATTGCTGCTGGGCGACGCCTTGCAGCCCGTCTATTTAACAATAAACCAGACTCGAGATTAGATTATGACAATATTCCAACGGTAATGTTTACACACCCTCCTATTGGAACCGTTGGATTAGACGAACAAACAGCTTGTCAACAATACGGCGCTGAGAATATCAAAGTTTATCAAATCAGATTTACCCCGATGGTTCGTACTTTTGCCTCTCATAAATATAAAACATTCATGAAGATGGTTTGTTACGGAAAAGATGAAAAAATTCTAGGTATACAAATGATAGGTGATGGAGTTGATGAAATGTTACAAGGCTTTGCTGTAGCAATAAAAATGGGGGCTCGCAAAGTTGATTTTGATAACACAATAGCTATACATCCAACAAGTGCAGAAGAATTGGTAACATTACGTTAATAATTAATAACAATATCCATCGTATACCTTGATACTTAAATACAAGCTACCTTATTTTTAGCAATATATATCGGTAAAAATATATTGCTACTAGTTAGGTTCCCCTACCCTTTATATTGTGGTAGGCGTGTTCAAAAACAATAGAATTACACAAAATATTCGTAATAAGCCTTGTAAGAACATGATATCTCTGTAATGTTATTTTTTCTTAATTTCCTGTTCAACTCCATGGATAGCCTTAATTACTGATGAAAATTTTATTTCTAGCAGGGGAAAAATCTTGCTGAACTTGAGAAGATTATTGTATAAAGGTGACAATCAAGCCACTTTCTATTAGGATACCGTATTACCCTCGAAACAATAGACGTATAAACATGAAAAAGATCTTACTATTATCCTTCATGCTCGTCTGGCAAAGCCTATACGCCCAACCGGCAAAACCCTCTTCCACTGCCAGCACTAAAAATAGCAGCGTTACGCAAATAAAAACCGTAAAAAAATCCCTTTCAAACAAAAATAATGAGGAAAAAAAAACTCCGCTACAGAAAAAAAGGCTAAATCTAATAATACTGATAAAAAAGTAATCGATAAAAGTAAAAAGACAAACAATAATATAGGAAATACCAGTCAAGAAAAGAAAATCGATATACGCAAGAAAGAAAAGGAAAAAATAGAAAAAAACAAGACGGTTAGTGAGAAAAAAGTTACTGTTAATACGAATAAAAAATTATCCGAAAAATCTAATAAAGAAGTTTCTACGGACAATAAAAACGCCTCTAATAAAGCTAGCAAGACTAAAGTAACCGCCAAAACGGAAAAACAAAAAAATACCATTACAAATAAACAGATTTCCCAACATCATAAGAATGATGAAAAAAATCATAAGAAAAAAATCGTTGCTAGCAAAAACTCACCTTCTCTTCATAATAAAGAAATAGAAGCTAATAAACCAAACAAAACCCGTAGCAACCTTCTGAATCAAGGTAAAAGCCTCATTGGTACCCCCTACTTATGGGGAGGAACAACGCCTAAAGGTTTTGATTGTTCTGGATTAGTTCAATATCTCTATCATAAGCAAGGAATTTCTGTTCCTAGAAATAGCCGAGAACAGTTTGCACATTTGCCAGCTGCGAATAGCCCTCAACCAGGAGACTTAGTCTTCTTCCGCCGTAACGGTAAGATTAACCATGTTGGTCTGTATCTGGGAAGTGGCAAAATGTTACATTCTCCACAAACAGGTTCTACAGTACGTATTGAAAATATTGATCGTCCTAAATGGCAGCGCCGTTATGCGGGAGCTCGAAGAGCCCTCAAAGCTGATTCTGTCGTAATTGCGAGTCGTTCAACTGGGAAAAAAGTATCAACAAAGATAAAAAAAGGTGCGGTTGAACAACGAATTGCTAAACGTACCATTAAAGAAAACAAGACTATTTCTAGTAAAGGTAAAGTTCTTACCTCACGTTAAAGAACAAGAATTTTATTTAAAAAAATAAATTAAAAGCCCCCAGTTTACTGGGGGCTTTTAATTTATAAGCTATGAATCAACGATGATGCTCGTTGAGTTTCTCCTTGTGTTTTCGAATTTGTTTATCAAGCACGTCAGTCAGCAAATCTATAGCTGCATACATATCTGAGTGCTCAGCATCTCCATGAACAGTTTTGCCAGAAGCTAAGTGTAAAGTTGCTTCCGCAAATTTTAAGTGGTTTTCAGCTCTCAATGTTACTTGTACACTGGTAATGTCGTAAGCATCTATTTTACCGAGCTTATCTTCCACATAACTACGAACTGCATCGCTGATATCCAAATGTTTACCGGTGATGTTATAGTTCATCGTCTACTCCTTTTTTGCTTAGGGTTAAGGATTTCTCTTACCGTATCAAATGCTGTAACGACCTGCAAGCTATCTATAAAATTTTAATCTTCAGAATAACCTCTTTTCTATCATGAACAGATTTAACGGTGAGCTTTATCTGTTGCTTACACAATAGACATAAAAATACCTTTTTTACGATGTACTTAATAATAAATAACGGATTATAACTTAACTGATTAATCTATTTTTCATGGATTTATTATTCACTACTAATTTAGTATAGATAAAAATATTATCCATATAATTATCAACCTTACCCTTATTAATTATAATATATTTCTATAATTATCAAATCATCTTGAATGTTGATAATAAAAATTTTTAACTTATTGTATTTAAATACATTTGCAACTTAACCATATTGTCTTATCTGTTAGAAATCGCCGGGTTGTTTACACTTCCTGTTTAAAATAATCATCTAAAACCTCATA
>JAUMZX010000183.1 GCA_030527905.1 Cardiobacteriaceae bacterium | reverse complement strand
TTGTGGATGTCGGGGTAATGTAAGCGGTTTGGGGACCTTTTGCAAAGGTCTCAGTATATCTATAAAGCGTTTGCCCGCAGCACTATATAACTGACACGAAGCCAGCTCGGTTCCATATACTCAAGGAATGTACGCGTTACATTAGCCTAAAAATATAACCCATGTGTACAAAAACGCTGTTTCTACACCACATGGGCTCACTTTTTGAAATAATGCCATCATGTTTTAAGATTTTTGTTGGCATGAGGCGTGAATATATTTCTTATTCCCGCTTTTCCTCACAAAAAAACCACCAAAATATTACCGTTTTTCATAAACAAAACCAGCAATGGCTATATCATAGTTGCAAAGCTGGCTTTCTAGGTAAAAAGAAAGCAATATCTACACAATATGTATCGCGTTATGCTCCAGTTCGTAGCCAATGCCAAGCTTAGCAATCACGGTTCCAACCGCACTTCCATTGCCATCTGGATCATAAGCCAGTTCTCCTGTACTACGATCATAGAGCAGATGATCGTTAGCATCTTGTGCAACTTTACCTTTGACAAATTGGTCGGCCAACAATACACCAGTTTCCAATGCCGTAAAAATATTGTGCGCCAACTGCAACAGATCACCTTCACTAAAATTAAAGTCAGTAATCGTGTCGGCTGTGCCGTCTTCTGGGCTAGCAAAAATGAACGTATCTTTGCCTTTCCCTCCAGTTAGTGTATCTGCGCCACGTCCACCTTCTAGCTGGTCGTTACCCGCGCCACCATCAAGATGGTCATTACCGTCAAAACCAAACAGATAGTTATCAGCACTATTGCCTTTAATCGTATCGTTGCCAGTACCGCCCTTCGCGCTTTCAATTTGCGTACCATAACCGATAAACATTTGTCCTGTTGTTGGGGTCAGGTCGTCATTTAAGGCTAGATGTTCGGTCTTTGCTCCTGCATGTATCCAACTACCCGGCGTAAGGTCAATGGTTAAATCTAGGGTTTGCTCACTCGCATCAAAGATATCCTGTCCACCGCCGTCATGAATGTAAATATCATTACCGATAGCATCTTTGCTAAAAGGTTTAAAGGTATAAGTGTCATCACCACTGTGATAATTAGGGTTAACACCAAAACGATAATGCAATGCTGCTAGGTCATATATATCCAGATGATTCTGAGAAACAGGAACATCAGTGTAATAATAGCCTCCTCCAACATCCACGCGCGGAATAGTTTCACCTGGCGTATAGGACATAACCGTTAAAGTATCACGATCTTCCGCTTTACTAAGGTTGACATCCGTATTACCAAAAGGATGGTTCAAACCAAGGCTATGTCCTGTTTCGTGCAATGCTGTTTGCCAACCATCATATCTATAGAGCTCGTTGTTAGCGATAATCTTATAAGGAATATCCGTACGTAGCGCATCATCAGCAGCATATACCTTAGAGTTCAGATGGACACTACCGCCATAAACACCAAGACCAACAGTTTTATCCTCCATGCCATTCAGATAATAATATAGTGTGGGATTATTGCCTTCCGTAAATTTCACATCCACATGCTCGGCAATATGCGCCAAGACACTACGAATAGCAGCTTTCTGTGTTTCACTATAAGTCCGGAAATCAGGGAGTATTTCATCAGAATCATCTACGTCTTTTGCCGATGTTGCAAAATTGTAAGTAATTTGGATACCTTTACCTGGTGTGTAATTCTTCAAATGCCCATAAGTGGACAGATACTCGCTATCTATCGCTTGTACGAAATAATGATTTTCTGTCGAACGATCTCCCGCAAAGGTACTATTTTTCACACTACCACTGTGATTAGCTGCCGTTTCATCATTATCAAGAATCGTAGTTGTAATACTACTTTGTTCTCCTAACTTAGCGCCACCGCTTGGATTACTGATGGCTAGCGTATAACGCTCACTATTTTCCGGCAAATGATCATCTGTCGTATTAATTTTAAGCGTAACACTAGTCTCACCCGCAGCAATCGTGACAGTTTTCTCCACCGCCTGCGCAAAATCCCCTGCACTACTATTGATATGCGTCAACGTTAGATTCAATGTAATGGGTTGATCGCTTGGCTTATCCAACTGAATAATATAACTAGCCGCCTCGCCCTCCTGCACACTATCCGTACCACTAAGGCTTATAACGGGCGCCTCTTTTACCATAGGATAGTTCGGGTCATCCTGTACCTGTAGCACAATATCTTTACTAAAAATTCCGCTATGTCCGTCGTCGCTCGTTATTTTCAGCGTAATTTCCTGCTCCTTACTATAATCAAGTTTCTCACCCGCTTTCAGCTTCAACGTACCATCAGTGGTAACTTCAAAACGACTGTCGTTAACACTATAAGTATGGGTATCTGTCTTATCTTCGTCCACCGTACTCAATTTGCCAATGGTTATCCCATCCTGGCCTTCCTGCACTTTGCCATCACCGCTTAAATTTATGTCACTAGGCGAATGGTTCTGTCCTGAACCTGAATTTTTATCATCATCAATAATTTCGGTATGAGTGCTTCCTATACCAATATTCGCACCGTTGACGTGATTAATTTTTACAGTATAACTTTCATTACCTTCTACCTTATCATCTTGCTCCGTTTTTATAGTGAAATCGGCGCCCGTTTCTCCCTTAGGAATAATGACTTGTTGTGACGAAGAAGATTGAATATCGTCATTGCTTGTTGAACCGTGTTCTACCGCAATATCAACAGTAATATCTTGATCGGTTGTCTTTGCAAGAAGCAGTTTATCCACAAAATTTTTAAAATCTGCTTCCATTTCATGCCCTGGATAAGGCGTATAAGCTTGGAATTTACCATTCTCATCAATACCCCAATTACTCCAAGTCAACATATAAGCAAATTTTGAAGCTTCGGGATCCGCTTTTATGGCATCAAGCAACTGTGTAAAGAAATGAATATTATGATTGCCGCTAGGCTGAATCACACGGTCATTATTCAAACCGAACTCAGTAAAGGCAGAAACTTTATTATGCTCAGCAGCAAACTGATTGACCATAATAAGATCTTTGACCGTATCTTTTATCCATTCCGCATCTGGCTTACTATCATCACTCTGATACGCGTCATATCCCATAATATCGACATACTTATCGCCCGGATAAGTTGCAAGATACCCTGCTTTATTACCATCAAGCGAACCATTAGGCGAATAGGCAAAAAGCAGATTATCGACCCCTTTCGTCTGCGTTAAATAAGAATGAATGTATTGCCACAACGCCTTAAAATCATCATTGGACATATGTCCTTTGCCCCACCAGAACCACTCACCTGTATTCTCGTGTAGTGGTCTAAAAATGATGGGAATTTTTGTTCCATCTGCGCGCACTGAATGATTTGCTGCTGTAGCAACCGTATCCAGCCAATCCGTTATCTTATGATTCAGATCTCCACCCGGCAAAATACGGCTCAGCGGAACCTCATTTTGATTATCAAAAGCATCCTTACCACTCACAGGATTACGCAAATGAGAAGACAAAGTTACAATCGCACCTAGCGTATCAGCCTCCGTAAACGCTTTGGCAAAAGCCTTACCATTACTTTCTGGCGTTCCATTATTCTCAGCAGGATTCTCATCCGTATCAAAACCAAAAACAGCCGGATACTTACCTGTAATAGCATGCACATCTGACTTACGCCCATGACTATCTGGTACATGAATACCTTCATCAACAGCATGTTGTTGACCGAACAGAATATTCTTACCTTGTAAATCCTGTAGCATCTTGAATAACGCTTCACTGCTATGCGCTTTGCCAATTGGAGAAAGATCAAGTTCAAGGTGATAGTGGGCATCGCTTCCCTCATCAACCTTTGCCGCTCCAGTAAGATTAACCGTCACACCATCCGTAGAAGATTGAATAACCTCCTGCAAAACATTATCAAGCTTCTCGCCATACCCAGTATTATCGGTATATTCAACATGCACGCTAATCTTCTTACCGGCATCACCCGCTTGTAGGGTATAAGCCTTGT
>JAUMZX010000182.1 GCA_030527905.1 Cardiobacteriaceae bacterium | reverse complement strand
TGTTGAAAAATGAATGAGTGGATGAGATGGAGGGTTTTGCACAGGTCTCAAAATGATTATTAAGATATGCGTTCACTCAAAACTGGCGCGGACATTTCTATGCTGCCCAATCCCCAAACCAGCTAATGGATTCCAACCATGAACATTGAAATGATTACCGCCAAGCGCTACGCCACCAAAAAATTCAACCCCGACAAAAAAATTCCTACTGCTGACTTTGCCCAAATCTTGGCAGCTATCCGTAACAGTCCATCAGGCGTGAATATCCAGCCCTGGCACATCATCATTGCTGACGATGCCGCGGGCAAAGCGCGTATTGCCAAATCAGCGGCAGCTTTTCCGCCTAACCTTGCTAAGATTCGAGATGCCTCACACGTTGCCGTGTTCGCCGCGCTTACCCATGCCGACGAAGCCCACATGGCTGCTATCCTGACACAAGAAACCATTGATGGCCGTTATCCTGATGCCGAGAGACGCCAAAACGCCGATATCGTCCGTCACGCCTACCTCACCCTACACCGCGACACACTGCACGACGAAGAAGCCTGGCTTGCCCAACAAGTCCATATCAGCCTTGGCTTCGCCCTGTTTGCCGCTGCCGCACTTGGCATCGACGCCGTACCGATGGCACCTGCGGATATCGCTATCTTGAACGACGAATTTGCCCTTGTACAAAAAGGCTACAATGCGGTTGCCATTGTTGCTTTCGGCTATCGCGCCGACGACGATTACAATGCCGCCTTACCCAAATCCCGTCTGCCGGAAACACTGATATTCAGCAAAGCCTGATGTTGTGTTGGTTCAAAATCTCGTACTTGATTCGCTTGACGTGCCCTCTCCCGTAAGGTTCGAAGGGTTCGCAACACCATGAGCATGATGCTTCTTACTTTCACTTTTATGGGAGAGGCTAACCTGTGTTATTGCACCATAGCGTTCGGCGCACTGGTCTTTGCTATTTACAGCACGCGCGTCCACAACACGAACCTACCTTTTTACAGCACACCATGCTTCATCTTCCTTAACATACTTCTCTATGGCGCCCGTACATGACGTAATGCAAATTACCTTCCCTCACCGTCAAAAACAGCAAAGCATGACTATCGCTTACGCTGTACTTAGCAACTATTCGCTATATTAATTTACGGCTTTCTCAAGCGAATTACGCTAACCAATATCATGCGAAATATTTACTGCACCTTATCGAGAAAATAAAATAAACCTGCTGATATTCCAACCACCATTCGATGATACCAATATGACTATAAGCCAGCTTATCCAAGCCCAACGGATGCTTACCACACACCATTCCCAAAATCATTCAAAACGCTCACTAACCGACACATTCATCACATCCTAGCGTACACGAATGTATAGCGGCGAGTGCGCAGCCCCACGCCCAGAACAAAACCACTAAATACCACTTTCCTTACAACCACCCATGAAAAAACTATTCCTCAATGCCAACATCATCTCCACATTACCCGTATTCATTAGCGTCAGCATCGCTGCGCTTTTCATCTGGTGGTTCAATACACCGAACTTGGCAATCCCTCTAATACTTGGCGTTATTGCAGGCGGGCTCGTTGATCTGGATAACCGATTACGGGAGCGCATCAAAGACCTCGGCATCATCCTCACCATCTTCGCACTCAGCTCAATTGCCGTCCAGCTCACGCTCAGCCATAACGTGCTTTACATTGCGACCATGATGCTCCTTACCTTCACTTTCACTTTCATGGGCGCGGTTAGCCTGCGTTATCGCACCATAGCCTTTGGCGCACTGGTCGTTGCCATTTACACCACACTCGCTCACAGTATCGACCTACCGTGGTACAGCACACCATTACTGATACTCCTTGGCACACTCCTCTATGGCGCCTGCACATTGGTAGTACAAATCACCTTCCCTCACCGTCAAGTACAAGAAAACATGGCTATCGCCTATGCGGCGCTTGGCGACTACATTGATGCCAAAGCGTGCTTCTTCGATCCAGATGACGACAACATTCCGCGCCGGCAAACCCGACTTGCCCTCTGCAATACCAGCCTAATTCAAGCCTTCAACAACTGCCGTAACACCTTATTCTATCGCCTGCGCGGACAACACCGACATCCACGTACCTCCCGCATGCTGCGTTACTACATCGCCGCCCAAGACATGCACGAACGTATCAGCTCAGCGCATGTCGACTATCGTGATCTGGCAGAAAAACTGAAAAACAGCGACCTAATCTTCCGCCTTTGGCGCCTCCTTGAATGGCAGGGACAAACCTGCCGTAACATTGCCACAGCACTACACAGCAACGGCGAATATCATTATGACCCTCGCCTAGAACGCGCAGCAGAAGGTATCCGCCAATCATTACAACATTACCTCAGCAGCCGCCCTACCGATGGCAGCCGTCATCCGCTACAACGCCTACTCGACAATCTCCGTAGCGTTAACTACCAATTAGCCCATCTAGATAGCAGCGATCCTGCACCAGATCCACACGATGAACAAACGACCATAGCAGCACAAGAAGACCCGCCGCTCAAACAACTTATCCCCACATTGCGTCGCCACCTTACCTTAGACTCACCCGCCTACCGTCACGCCATCCGCCTTACACTCGTGGTGCTAACCTGCTGCACCATCGCCTCCGTATTACAACTGGAGCTAGGTTATTGGATACTCCTGACTGCCGCTTTTGTCTGTCAGCCGAACTATAACGCTACCAAGACCCGCGTCAACCAACGGGTATTAGGCACCATCCTAGGCGTTCTAGCAGGTTCTTTGGCGCCATGGTTTACGCCGACCATTGCCACAAAACTCTGGCTTATAGTCATAAGCACAGCGTTGTTCTTCTACTTTCGTAACCGCAAATACAGCTTCTCAACCTTCTTCATTACCATACAAGCATTTACCAGTTTCTCATTAGCCGGATTCGACCTAGCCGCCGCCATTCCGTTACGCATCATCGATACCTTGATTGGTACGGCCATAGCGTGGACAGCGGTTAGCTATCTATGGCCAGACTGGCGTTACCTCACCCTAAACAACACGGCACGGGCTGCCATTCGTAGCAACGCCGCCTACCTCCGCAACATCCTTAACCAGCTACAACAAGGCGGGGGAGACACGCTCGCTTACCGTAGCATTCGTCGCCAAACGCACGAACATGCCGCGCAACTAGGTGGAACCGTATCGGAAATCAGCAGTGAACCACAAAAATACAAAACACAACTCGACAGCGCCTTTACCTTGCTCAACCTCAACTACAGCCTCATTGCCTATATCTCTGCGCTTGGTGCCTATCGCGCCCAAATGGAAAAACGCAACGATGCCTTTCTAAACGCTTACTATCCTCTAGGCGAACGTATCGCAGACCTCTTAGAAGCACTGGATCACCTACCGGAAGAAGAATTCCGCCCTCGCTTACAAACCTTGCGCTCAGACCTGAACCTATTGCGCCCAAACGAAGACGACCCTGACCTGCAACACAGCATCCTATGGCAGCAGATGCTTATGATTATTCGTACACTAGAACCTTGCTACAATGCCCTACATACTCCGTCCATTATCCCAATTGAAAACCAGCATACAGAACAAACAGTATCCAGCGCATAACAGGTTCTTGTAATTAAAACGATGGC
Organism: Cardiobacteriaceae bacterium; assembly: GCA_030527905.1. Classification (GTDB taxonomy): domain Bacteria; phylum Pseudomonadota; class Gammaproteobacteria; order Cardiobacteriales; family Cardiobacteriaceae; genus Cardiobacterium. The sequence goes on along the minus strand of JAUMZX010000182.1, from coordinate 406 downwards.
GTTGATGATAGGTTACATTCAGTATTTCATCATGATCTATCTAGCAAACGCACAGTAGCCCCAAGAAATCCTGCCTACCCCTTCAGCTTTATAGGGATAAAGAATGGTAGCGGTTGACGAGTATCCACACATCATGAAAACAGCGCTTTTACATCATCTTTGTATGAACGAGCACCACCAACCTCATATATTAGGCAAATCAGCACATATCCATAACATATAGCGCAACACCATCTTTGTGCCGCATAAAACCATCTTGCGGGGAAAATCGACCGTCAATTGAAGTCATAACCCAAACATATCGGATACGATAAAAAAATCGACACTGTTTCAAGTAAGAATAGGAATAATTTGAGACCTTTGCAAAAGGTCCCCAAACCGCTTACATTACCCCGACATCCACAAC
>JAUMZX010000181.1 GCA_030527905.1 Cardiobacteriaceae bacterium | reverse complement strand
CCTCCGTTATTATAACCGCCATTGTTATAACCAGAGTTATAACCACCATTATTATAAGTAGGCTGATTATAGCCACCATTGTTGTAAACAGGTTGTTGTTGATAAGTGCCAGTACCATCTGGTGTGCGTACTTGGCTACCAATTAAGCCGCCAATTGCCGCTCCCGTTAAGGTGGATTCAGTATCTTTCCCCCAAAGTTGTCCAATACCAGCACCAACAGCAGCACCAATAGCAGCATTACGCGCAGTGGTTGTTCCACTCTGATTTGGTGGGGTAACGCTACCGCAAGCTGTTAAAGAACCAATTGATACCAGTAATGCCATATTAATGATGGGATGTTTCATCTCAGTCTCCTTGTTTTATTAGGTTGATAAAAGAGTAGTGCAATTCGGGTTCTAAGGTAATGTCAATCTTGCAAGGTTTGCAATGCCGCCTGAATACGGGCTCGTACCTGAGCAGGAGCAGTGCCACCAAAGTGATCACGAGCATTCACCGAACCTTCCAGCGTCAAATAACTATAAACATCATCATTGATTACTGGTGATAGCATTTGTAGCTGTGTTAACGGTAGTTCATTAAGTAAGCATTGTTGTGTTATTGCCTGTTGTACCGCTTTTCCTACAATTTCATGCGCATCACGAAAAGCGACGCCACGCCGTACTAAGTAATCTGCCAAATCCGTAGCAGTCGAGAATCCCTCGCCAGCAGCGCGGTACATAACAGCACGATTCGTTTGCAAGGCACGAATCATGTCAGAAAATGCTCTCAAACTCGCAAGTATTGTATCGATAGTATCGAACAACGGTTCTTTATCTTCTTGATTATCCTTGTTATAAGCTAACGGCTGACTTTTCATGAGTGTAAGTAATGCGAAGAGGTGTCCATAAACGCGTCCTGTTTTACCGCGAACCAATTCAGGGACATCAGGATTTTTCTTTTGCGGCATGATAGAGGAGCCTGTACAAAAACGATCAGGTAAATCAATAAAACGATACGCCGCACTGTTCCACAAAATGAGCTCTTCGGCGATACGAGATAGGTGCATCATGAGTGTTGCCGCAGCAGCACAACATTCAATGGCGAAGTCCCGATCAGATACAGCATCAAGAGAATTAGCGCAGGGTGCGGAAAAATCGAGCGCTTCAGCCGTCATAAAACGGTCAATAGGATAGCTAGTTCCTGCAAGTGCGGCCGCCCCTAAAGGGGACTGATTCAAGCGAACGCGGCAGTCTGCAAAACGTCCTGCATCGCGCACCAGCATTTCATACCATGCGAGTAAGTAATGTCCAAAAGTTACTGGTTGCGCAATTTGTAGATGAGTAAAGCCCGGCATAATAGTATCAGCTTCGCGCTCTGCCACTTCTAGTATGGAAAGCTGTAGAGTACGAATACTCTCAAGAATATTGTCAATAGCATTGCGCGTATAAAGACGAATATCCGTTGCCACTTGATCATTACGAGATCGCCCCGTATGCAAACGTTTACCCGCATCCCCAATGATATCGGTCAAACGCTTTTCAATATTCATATGCACATCTTCCAGCGCTGTATCCCAAACAAAAACACCGCTCACTATCTCGTCCTGAACAATATTTAGACCACGAACAATTTCTGCACCATCCTCTTCGCTCAAGACTCCCTGTTTCACCAACATAGCAGCATGCGCCTTAGAACCTCTGATATCTTCTAAGGCTAAACGTTGGTCAAAGCCAACTGAAGCCGTAAACTCAGCGACAAAAGCATCCGTAGCTTCTTGAAAGCGCCCGCCCCAGCTACTATTGGTCTTTTCATTGTGCATACAGTAAACTCCATAAAATTTCCGCGCATTGTACAACCGCATGAATATAAACATCAGAGAAATACGAATTGCTACCCGTGAGAGTAAGCTGGCTTTGTGGCAAGCTGAACATGTTGCGGGGCTCTTACGTGCTCACTATCCACAACTCCAAACACGCCTTGTTCCAATGACCACGCGTGGTGATCAGCTACTCAACACCCCACTATCCAGAATCGGTGGCAAAGGGCTTTTTATCAAAGAACTAGAACAAGCCTTACTCAATGGAGACGCTGACATTGCCGTACATTCCATGAAAGATGTTGGCATCCACCTACCAGAAGGTTTCGTACTTGCTGCAATTCTGCCACGAGAAAACCCATTCGACGCCTTCGTAAGCAATCGCTATTCCCAACTTGCTGATTTACCACATAACGCTATTGTTGGTACATGCAGCCTGCGTCGTCGCATGCAACTTGCACGCTATCGCCCTGACCTTCAGTTACGCGACCTGCGCGGTAACGTCCAAACCCGCCTAAACAAACTTGACCAAAACGACTTTGACGCAATCATCCTTGCTTGCGCTGGACTTATCCGACTTGACCTACAAGCGCGTATGCGCGAAACCATACCCAAAACAATCTCGCTACCTGCAATCGGCCAAGGCGCTATTGGCATTGAATGCAGGAATGGCAGCCCTGCCCTAGCTTTAGTCAGCGTACTCAATGACGATGATACGGCACTTTGCGTACAAACTGAGCGTATTATCAACACTCACCTCGAAGGTTCCTGCCAAGTACCCATCGCTGCCTTTGCCACACTACAACAGGAAAACATACACCTGGAAGCCCGTATTGGTATGCCAGACGGAAGCCACTACATCAGCGCTAACGATAAAGATAGACGACAAAATGCTGCCGCATTAGGACATGAGATTGCGGCACGTCTCATCAATAACGGCGCCCGCGACATCCTTGACGCACTTGCTCATGCGTGAACTTGACGGTTGTACAATCCTTTACACACGAGAAAAAGCTCAATATTTAAGCTTTCGTCAACAGATTACTGAGCTTGGTGGAAACACACTTCATTTACCACTAATGAGTACCCATCGTCTGCCTCTTAGCGCTGATGAGCAACATCATCTTTCTCACTGCGATACCCTCATCTTCACCAGCGCAAACGCTGTCCATCACTTACTCAGCCAATACACACCAGCCAATCAACAGCAAAGCATTGCTATCGGAATTAAGACAGCAAAAGCATTACCATTTCCTCCTATGCTCACAGCCCCTCCACCATACAACAGCGAAGCCTTACTCAAAATTTGGCAGCCCAAAAATAAAAACATTGCCCTTATAGGCGCAGCAGGCGGGCGCAAAATACTCAAAAAAACACTGATGAAACACAACAGCGTGCATGAGATTTACAGCTATCAACGCAACAATCCCAGCTTATATTGGCCTTCCGAGCTACCGCATATTGATATTATTACAATAGCCAGTTGCCAAACCTTAGAAAACCTCCGAGCGATAATCCCGCAGGAAAAACTAAAACTGCTACAATACCAAGTCTGCATTGCAGCCATAAGCGAACGTGTGGCACGATACGCAAAAAAACAAGGCTTTCAACATAGCATCTTCGCAGAAGAAGCAACTGAAATAAGACAAATCACATCCATTTGTCGTTGGTGGAAACTAAACCAGGAGCATCTCCATGACTGACACAAAGAAACCCGAACATCAGCAAAAGACAACCCAACCAACGCCTCCGCCCAAAGGCGATGAAATCGTCAACAACACTTCAGCACCGTTAACAACAGAACAGCAAAAAACAGGAAATCCTATCAACCTACTGACACTACTGATAGCCATTGCGGGTGCTGCATTGGGCGGATACAGCCTCAATCAAAACTATGCTGCGCACAGTGAAATCAGCAATCTGCAGATTACGACAAAACAGCAGCAACAAACGATCACCGAACTGAAAGACCAACTAGTAACAGCTGATATTGATAGACAGAAATTGCCAGATATGATCAATCAAGCGATTTCTCTCGCGTTGCCAACCGAACAACTCTCGCATGAAGATGTGCAGAATCTTGTCACAGAACAATTGAGCAAACAGCCAAAAGCACTCGACCAAGCCACAGTACAAAGCCTCATCAATCAATCTCTTGATAGCCTCGCTAAAGGCGAAACCAAAATAGACCTAAGTGAAGAAATTGCAGCTTTAAAAAAAAGTGAAGCAAACGCCCGCGCTGCACTAAA
>JAUMZX010000180.1 GCA_030527905.1 Cardiobacteriaceae bacterium | reverse complement strand
GCTACGAAGACTGTGAACACGTTCTTAGAAGCTACTTTTAAACAACATGCTGATACCAAAAGACTGACGCAACTTTTAAAAGTAACAGGCTCAATGACGCGACGACTGACGGAAATATCTCATCGTTCAATAAATTAAAGGCCGCTAACGCGACCTTTGTTTATGCTATAAAGATGTGATGTTGTCTGCGCAAGGCATCATCGGCGATGCTTGCCATTTACCACTTAATACTATTCTAAACGGATTCTATTGACAGTATTTTATGGTGTTGTCACAAGAATTTCAGATGCAGGCACTTGATCGCCAAAGATGGGTTTCAATGTTTTCTCGTAGGCGGCTTGTAGTACCCCATTCTTCTGAATTTCTTCGATTTTACTATCAAGATAAGCATGTAATTCATCATCACCTTTGGCTACCGCAGGTGCGATAAAGTCATCGCTGCCTAAACGTGCAATACCTACACTGTATCCCGGATGTTCTTTTGCCCAAGCGAGCAACAGAGTGTTGTCATGCGCTAATGCATCACCACGACCATCTAATAGTGCATTGAAAGTTTCGGTATTCTGATCAAATTTCAGACTCTTGATGTCGCGATGCTCTTTGCTGAAATAACGATCAGCAGTCGTGCCTTTATTCAGTAATAAAGTTTTACCTTTTAGGTCATCAATGCTTTTAATCACGGCTTTGTCTGGTGAAACAACGCCCAACGCAACTTTCATATACGGTTTGGCGAAATCTACGACTTCTGTCCGTTCTGGTGTAACCGTAAAGTTGGCGAGAATAATATCCACTTTACCGGCACGTAAAAATTCAACGCGGTTTGCCGCTTCTACAAGTACAAATTTTGCTTTGTTCTCGTCGCCTAACAAGTCTTTAGCAATGTAACGGCCGATTTCAACATCAAAACCTTGTGAAACGCCTTCCTTGTCCACATAGCCAAACGGCGGTTTATCACTAAAAACACCAATACGAACTTCGCCTTTTTCTTTAAGTTCAGCTGGCGTAACCGCAAAAGCAGGTGCGGCAGCCGCGAGTAAAGTAAGTAGGATTGCAGATTTTTTCATGGAATACTCCAGTTAGGTTGGTTGAAAGTTAATTACCCGCGTAATAAAACGGGAGGGAGGAATGTTCAAGAATTCAAACACGAGAAAGTATCTACTAAATAATGATAACGGCGCCCTTGTAGCGAACCGTTAAGTGCGGTGTAGCTCTGTTGCCAAGCAAAAATGCCATAGTAACGTTTCGGCTTACTTTTGGTTTTCCACCTTATGATACGAATTGCTTTAGGATACGTACCGTCAAATGCGCCAAAAAGGTTGTTACGTTGCCATTTATCGTTTAGCGATTGCTTCGCACTCCTAGCGGCTTCTTCATTATTGCTGTCATTGCTTGCAATGCCGCCTATCTTTTCTTCTTTACCATGGGTTTTATTATCTTGCGATAAGCGAGCGCTGGAGAGATTCAACGACATACGGCCTGCATCGTGAATATTTTTATACTCAACGCCTGCTGTTTGCTGCGTTTTGAGATTAGTATGAATAGTTGATTTATGGGCGACGATCCACGGGTAGCCCACCGATAACAAAAAATTTCTTGCGCGCAATGTATTCATAACCCCTTACTCAATATTCCATCAGATTCAGAAAAGCCTGCGCCCTCGTAGAAGCAGGTGCGGTAAAAAAAGTTTCAGGATTATTGGTTTCAACAATACTTCCTTGATCCATGAAGATGATGCGATCGGCAACTTTGCGCGCAAATCCCATTTCATGAGTAACGATTAACATGGTCATGCCCTCAGCCGCCAACTCAAGCACAACATCCAACACTTCTCGCACCATTTCAGTGTCTAAAGCAGCGGTAATTTCATCAAGCAACAGTAGTTTAGGGTTAAGGCATAAGGAACGGACAATCGCGATCCGCTGTTTCTGTCCACCAGAAAGTTCACGCGGATAGGCCGTCTTACGTTCATATAGTCCAACCCGTTGTAACAAACGGTCTGCTTGTAGCTCAATTTCAGCACGTTGTCGTTTTTGTGCTTTCATGGGACCAAGTAAAATGTTGTCTATCACGTTTAGATGATTAAAAAGCTTATAGCTTTGAAACACCATGCCAATCTGCTGACGAGCCGCATGCCAGCTCGTATCTTTCCCGAGCAGACCAGCACCATCAAGAAAAATGGTGCCATCTTGTATCGATTCCAAACCATTAATGCAGCGCAATAACGTGCTTTTCCCACAGCCCGAAGGCCCTAGCAAAACGACAACTTCCCCACTAGATACCTCTAAGTTAATGCCGCGTAAAGCATGCGTTTGCCCATAATATTTATTGATATTTTTCAGCTGTAATAATGCGCTCATGATTGTTGTTCCTTCTGTTCCAAGTAGGCTGATAACAACGACAGTGGATAACAGACGATAAAATACATTATGAAAACAACTCCATATATCCAAAATGATGCCCAAGGATGCAACTCAATAATCTGTTGTGCCACTTTCACCACTTCAACCACCCCAATCAGAGCAGCAAGTGCGGTTGTTTTCACCATGCGGGTTAACAGATTTACCACGCCAGGTAAGACACGACGAATACTTTGTGGCAGCAGAACCCAGAGAAAAACTTGCGCTTTACTTAATCCGAGGGCAAACGCTGTTTCACTCTGATGTTTATCAATTGAGGTTAATGCACCGCGTACTAAGTCGCCCATTTCTGCGATGCCCCACAAACTGAAAACCAGAATACAAACAACATAAGCCGGCCAATGCCAATCGCCCCACGCGGCCAAACTGAAGTAAAAAATAAACAGCCACACCAAAATAGGTACGAAGCGGATTAATTCCAGATAAAAGCGGCAAAAGAATCGTAGAAAACGATTCGGTAAAGTCATCAAAAACCCGAATAACAATCCGCCAACCAGCGCAATCAACATGGATGTAAAAGAGATGGCGAACGTAACGCCCAATCCCTGCAATAAGCGCCAGCCGAAAGCATAAATATCAGCCATGGATAGCCCTCCGCACACGTCGCTCTAACCAAGGTGCAGCGATAATAATGGGAAGCAAAATAGTGGCATAACCTAACACCATCATCAGTAATGCCTCATTGGTTTTGTAATCCAGACCTATGAGTTCCTTACTGAGATTGAGCAACTCAACGACAGCTAGCACGCCAACGACCGATGTTTCCTTAATCAGAAATAGCGTATTCGCGACTAAAGCAGGAACAGAGGCGGCAAGAGACTGCGGAAAAATGACATAAATAAATGCTTGTACTGGTGTTAATCCAACGCTAATTGCCGTTTCGCGTTGAATCGTATGCACGACAGCAATCCCGCCTCTGAATGCCTCTGCCATATACGCGGCGCCTAAAAAAGTCAGACCAATCACACCACAAGCAAAACCAGAAAGGCGAATGCCGAGCTTAGGTAAGCCAAAATAGAGAAAAAATAACTGCACCAATAGTGGCGTATTCCGTGATAATTCAACATATACACGGCACAGTACAGAAAGAAAAGGCACGCGGTAAAGCAATGGAATGCTTACCAACAGACCAAAAAACAACGACAACCCTACCCCCCAGAAAGACAATAGGAGTGTTTGCTTCGTCGCATCAAGATATTGTGGAAAAACGTCAACTAAATAAGCGAAATCCATGAGAACAACGCAAAGTTAAAGAAAACACTATTATCTGCCGATGTCAGAGCGCTATAAAATGGCTTTTCCCTATACTGAAATAACTAATCGTTATAAACGCATGACATTACTTAAAGCACTTTGAAAGCAAGAACTCAGCGCTACTTTAATCTAGCCTTGAAATGATGGATTACTTTCAGAATTTTATAGAAATGGTATCTAGCCGTTTCAAATAAGATTGCCTACTCAACTGGTCCTTCAGCTATTCCAACAACTTTATCTTTAATTTGGATACGGAAAATAGGAGATATTGGCGGCTGTCCACGCATCATACAAACTACGTTATCAACGCAACGAGTAAATAATGGACTACATTGATATCAATAGCGCTCTTATATAAAAAATGAATAAAGCGGCGTAAACACACCTTACTTGTAAGAATTAATCGCGTTGTTTACACTTTTCCTTTTTGCATGGATGCCCAA
>JAUMZX010000179.1 GCA_030527905.1 Cardiobacteriaceae bacterium | reverse complement strand
AAAAATAAAAGCAAACAAATCTCAAAAATGTAAACAACGCTCCGATTTCCTACACCTAACTATAGTGCTCTTGAAGTACTATTGTGTACTTATGTTTATTTATGAATTTTCTATTTAAATTTACATCTCAAACATTAATTACATGGCAATATAAAAAAGCCTTCCATATGGAAGGCTGTTGATATTCTCGCAGATAGAAATTAATGGTAGTTTTTACCGTATAATTTTATTTCTACACGACGGTTTGGTTGATCACAAGCTGCTCTTGCGCTCGCATTACGCGGATAACGCGTGCGACAGTCTGTAACGATTAAATTACGCTCACCATGCCCACTAGCTTTCAATGAGTGCGGGTTAAAGCCATTTTCTATCATCACACGCTTAACTGTTTGAGCCCTACGTTCAGAAAGGTGCTTGTTATAAGCGGGTTTTCCTTCTGGGTCCGTATAGCCTTCAATATGGATAACGCTCGTTGCATCACGATATTGGTAAGAATCTGCGGCGATTTGTTGTAATTGTTGCTTACCTTCTGGCAGCATATTTTTGTAATCGTATTTATCGAATCGGAATAGTGCTGAAATATCAATGTTATATTGTTTTAATAGCTCTGGTGCACAGCTGCGATTCTGTTCTAGTCTTGGTAGCGTGTGTGTCTGCTCGCGTAATTGAGCGATATCATAACTTGCAGTTGCCCGATCTACCGCCTGCAACACAGGTCCTGCACCACCGTCTACTACTTTAAAAAAGCTAACATACCCTTGCGGTAAATCATAAAAATCTCCCGCATTTTCTTTGATGTTATAAGCGCGGTCATTTCCTGTGTAGGCTGAGGCTAACCGCTGGTTATATGGGCATAATTCAGCATAGCGATATCCTCCGGGCAATAAAGATGCTAGATATTCTCCATTAACATAGATGTTTGCCGCAGTGCTTCGTCCAGAATCAGGTGTACGATAAAACATAGCACCCGCCCAACTTGGGCTTACTGCTGCATTAGTAGGAGCACTGGCACCGAAAGTTGTCCATTGTTCCGTAAGTCCTGCTTGTGCCCAACTGGTGCCGCTTGATGATAAGAGTACTGCATAAAGGATAGCAGATACTTTATATGCGGATTTTTTCATTGTGATTTCCCTCTAGAAATTCGCATCGTTATTACGATAGTTTCCTTATAAATAACAACTCATACGGTAGGTTATTTCAGGCCAGAAGATGCTTTGTAAGATTTTATTCATTACTTAGCGGCAATGATACTATAAACGGAATACCGCTATTTTGTCAAAAAACCTTTTATCAGCAATTGTATGGACAAAAATCTTACAGTTTAAATAGCTGTATTTTTATATCATCGTATTGTTAATGTTATAGTCATTTTTGGCGTAATTCATGAATGTAGCGTGCCACATTTATGTATTTCTCTGATGATGAGAGTGTCAGTTCATACGCTATTAGTGTATCAAGTGTATGGCGTTCTCGATCGTGAGGCTTCATGTAGTCATAAAAACAACGAATAGCACTCCTTTGCACGCGTAGTAGTTTTAATGTATCAAGCTGAGCCGCGATAAATTCTGGTTCACAAGGGTATGTAGGTGTTAGTTTTGCCGTTTTACGATAAGGGCGTAGACGACGGTTAATATAATCAAAATTAGCAAAAACATGTTGCGCAAATAATAAGGCGCTATGGTTATAGAACATTAATGAAAGATAGCCGCCAGAAGTCATTCTTGCGGCACAGATATTTAATAGTGCGGCTGCATCTTCAATCCACTCCAGCACAGCATGACAACAAACAAGGTCAAAGCGTGTATCAGCCAGCACTTCATCTAGTCGGAAAATATCCGCACAGATGAATTTTATCGGAAGGCCAAGTTTTTGAGCAACGCGTTTTCCTTCGTCTAGCAGTGTATTTGAGATATCAACGACAATGACCTGATGTCCTAGACTGGCATACCATAAGGCCATTTGTCCTGCACCTCCGCCAATATCCAGAATATGTAGTTTCTGGTCGATTAGTAAAGGCTGTAAATCACGTTGTAAAACAGCCAGTCGTATTCGGCCTTTAGCCGTTGCGTAAATATTCTTGAGGAAATGGCTGCCAATATGGTCAAAATAGTTATTATCGTATTTCACTCGTCAAGCCGTTTAGGTAAAAACATTGCGTCGCCATAGCTGTAGAAACGATATTGTTCGGAAATTGCATGGCGATAAATGGTTTGAATGTTATCGTAACCGGCGAAGGCACTGACCAACATTAATAGTGTTGATTCCGGCAGATGAAAATTAGTGAACAGTGCGTCAACGATGTGGAAGCGATAACCGGGAGTAATAAAAAGATTAGTATCGCGTTCTCCCGCGCATAGTTCGCCATTAATAACGGCACTTTCTAATGTGCGTAAACTAGTTGTTCCGATGGCAATAACGCGTCCACCGCGAGATTTGCAAGCAGTAATCGCTGAAACGACATCATCACTGATAGTGCACCATTCTTCATGCATGACATGTGCAGTAAGATCTTCATGCCTTACTGGTTGGAAAGTGCCTACGCCCACATGTAAGGTCACTTCCGCCATATTGACGCCTCGTGCGGCAATGGCAGTCATTAATGCTGTATCAAAATGCAGTCCAGCTGTTGGTGCCGCGACGGCACCATTGTGCTTGGCATAAATGGTCTGATAGCGTTGTTTATCGCTTTCTTGAGCACTGCGTGCAAGATAAGGTGGGATTGGCATTTCGCCGTAAGAAACCAGTAATTGAGACCAAGGTATCTCGCTATACAGAACAAATAATGCTTCTTTTCTCCCCGTGACATGAATTGCAACATCATCATTAACATAAATTGTATTATCAATCTTGGGCGCTTTTGACGCTCGAATATAGGCGCTAACTTCATGTGGGTTTTTAAGGCGTTCAACGAGGATTTCTACTTTTCCGCCGCTTTCTTTCTTGCCAAACAAACGGGCGGGTAAAACACGAGTATTATTAAAGACGAGCAAATCGTTGGGTTCAAGATAATCGACTAAATCGCGAACATTACGATCACATATTTCAATATGGTTTGCGCTCTTTACCGTTGCCACTAACATCCGTGCACTGCTTCGTTCTGCAAGTGGATAACGGGCTATAAGCGCTTCTGGCAATTCATAGTAAAAATCAGATTTATGGTAAATTTTTTTTGTCATGATGAGGTCGCTTGAGTAATCCAATGCGTAAGGAATCCTTCTAACCAATTGAAAATTTCATCACAATGACGCTCTTGATAACTCCATTGTGAGGCAACGGTCTGAGCGCCCGGATTTTGTAATTCCTCACTATCTCTGGTGTGCCAATATCGGATTTGTTCTAAGGTTGCTTCGGGGTGAAACTGAAAACCATAAGCGTTTTTTCCAATGCTAAACGCTTGATTGGGGAAAGCATCACTGGCAGCTAGCTTCACGGCACCATCCGGTAGGGTAAAACCTTCATTGTGCCATTGAAAAAAACGTTCTGGTATATCGGAGAAAATAGTGGTAAATCCCTCTACGGTTGGATAAATCACATAATAGCCAATTTCTACCACGCTTTCTGCATGACGGGTAATCTTTCCACCATACGCCATGGCGAGAAGTTGGGCGCCGAGACAAATACCAAGAAAAGGCTTACCACTATCCACAATGGTACGTATCCATAAGAGTTCGGAGAGTAATGCCGGTAAAGAATTGCAGTCATTTGCGCTCATCTTACCGCCGAAAACAATAGCAGCATCAAAGCTATCCTGCTCTGGTAGCGCATCTCCGGCAAGCGGGCAAAGAATACGAAAATCCACATCCTGTGAGTTCAGTATCTTCCCGATCTGTCCTGTCGATCCCGCGGGATTATGTAATATTGCCACGATGCGTAGCATGGAAGAAATCGCCTTTATGATGACTAAAGTACATATAATTTAACGTATTTTTGAAAGAGGTCAAGCAGAGAGTCATTTGTAGTCTTCATTATAAGGATGATGCAGTGATATGTGGTAGCTCAATTCAAGATATTGATATTATTAAAGTCACTATTTCATTCTTGATTAGTGAAAACGAATGTTATTCATATGCTGTTTAAAAATGAATTTAAAGAATAAGACAAAAATATAGCTTGAGACCTATGCAAAACACTCCAACTCATCCACTCATTCATTTTTCAACACAAATGAGCCTGTTTTCTGCTCATTTTCTTGCATCATCATCCCTGAAATCCCCAATATCTGGGCGATTCCCCGCCTTT
>JAUMZX010000178.1 GCA_030527905.1 Cardiobacteriaceae bacterium | reverse complement strand
GCTTTTCCTGTCTAAAAGGCGGGGAATTGCCCAGATATTGGGTATTTCAGGGATGGTGATGCAAGAAAATGAGCAGAAAACAGGTTCATTTGTGTTGAAAAATGAATGAGTGGATGAGATGGAGGGTTTTGCACAGGTCTCATTTTGTTAGAAATCGATGAATGCCTACCCATTATGAGATGGATAATGCTGTCATCAATAGTGTTTGTGGTGGTTTCCTAGATATTGAGTAAGGAGATAGTTGAGTGGGTCTTTCTCCGTTAGACAAGAGACGGTTTTGTGGCGTTTTTGGTTATACATGCAGGCAGAGACCAAGACTAAACAGCAGGTTAAGCATGCAGGTGCAGAGCACGATAGAGGATAATTCTTTTCCCGCGATAGCCGGCGTATCTGCTTGATAAAGGCGTTTGCCATGTGCGATGAGTTTTGGGGTGAGTAGTAGCCATAAAGCGCTGTAAGGTACGATGCTGGCATAAGCAAGGTAGCATAGGCTGGCGCTAATCAGCAGAACGAGATGTAGCCTTTTACCGCGGGCAAATCCCAATTTAACGGCAATAGTATGTTTCCCAGCGGCTTTATCGTTGTCAATGTCGCGTAGGTTATTGACGTGCAAGACGGCAGCGGAGAGCAGGCCGCAGCCTGTGGCTGGTAGGAGAATGCTGGCGTTGTAGTATCCGCTTTGTAAGTAGTAACTGCCGATAACGCCAAGCAGACCAAAGAAACAAAAAACGCTAACTTCACCTAATGCATAGTAGCCGTAGGCATAGCGCCCAACGGTGTAGGTGATGGCCGCCAAAATGGCCAAGATTCCAAGTATGAGGAATACGAAGAGTTCGCTCCAGTTACGAATACTAATCGCAAGTAAGGCTATGCCGAAGCTCAGGCTGACAATGGTTGCAGCAATGAGAAGTTTGCGCATGCTTGCTGCTGGTATGATGCCGTCCGCCGTAAGGCGGCGTGGCGCGTGCGCAGGGCGGTTGCGGTCTGTACCGCGAATACCATCTCCATAGTCGTTTGCCATGTTAGAGAGAATTTGTAGGGAAAGGGCAGTGAGAATGGAGAGCAGAAATACACTGAGGCGCCATAAGCCTTGGGCATAAGCAAGCGCATTGCCACAACAGATGACGGCAAGGGCAAGGGGTAAGGTACGAGGGCGCGAGAGTTCGAAAATCAATCTCATGATATTTTATGCTGTTTTATAAAAATATAGCGGTTTCATCAGGCAAATTCTGCCTGATTGCTTCGTAAAGTACAACTGCAACAGCATTGGAAAGGTTCAGACTGCGTGATTGTGGCTGCATAGGAAGGCGTATTTTTTGTGAGAAGACGATTTCTTGGTGGATGTGTGCAGGAAGGCCGGCGGTTTCGCTACCAAATAACAGGATGTCTTCACTCTGGATACGGGCATTGTACAGGCTGCGTTCGCCTTTAGTAGTGAGCGCCCATAGGTTATGGCCTTTTGTTGCCGCACGAAAGGCTGCCCAGTGGTCATGATGTAAGATGCTGGCGTATTCGGCATAATCAAGGCCAGCGCGGCGCAAGCGTCGGTCGTCCCAAGTGAATCCGAGAGGGTGGATGAGGTGCAGTTGGGCTCCAGTGTTGGCGCAGAGTCGGATAATGTTGCCGGTGTTGGGCGCGATTTGTGGTTGGTAAAGGGCAATATGCATGGTTTAGGCAGTGGTGGGGCAAATGATTAGTGTATTTTACTGGCCACGTTCGCGGCTGTATGTCAGGTATTTTTCGCCATGTTCGTACTGGCGTATGAGACGTTGGATAACGTACCAAGAAATCGGCGCAACCCATAGGCTTTCTGCCATGTAACCCAGAACGACACCGCGTGCGCCAAGGTAGTGTTGTCCTAGCCAGACAAAAGGGATGGCACCGAGAAAGACACGACCAAAGTTATTCAAGGTGGAGTAAACCGGTTTTCCCAGATTGTTAAATCCGGCGTTGACGCAGAAAACCATGCCATCAAAGCCGAAGAATAGGGCTACACCACTACAGAAGTATATGAGGAGTTCTGCTGCTTGACCGTGTAAGGAGAACCATCCGGGTAATATGCTATGTAATGCGTAGAGAAGTATGGCGACCAAAACGACGGTTATCCAGTTGAAAATGAGCGCTGCATGAACCGCTTCGCGCACGCGTGTGAATTGTCCCGCGCCAGCATTTTGTCCAATAATGGGCGCGACAGCACCGGAGAGCGCAAAGATAACGGCCAGCGCGAGAGGTAAAAGACGCTGTGTTATCGCAAAGGCGGCAATGGCGTCATCACCAAATTTAGCCATTTGGTTGGCTGCGAAAGCAGCGCTGATAGGCGAAGCGATATTGGTGAGCATTGTTGGCGTGGCAATGCGCCATATTTCAGGAATGTCGGCAAGCCAACGGGAGAGGCGGAAGCGACTAATTAAGCGGAAGCGATAGATCACATAGTAGCCATGCATCAGCATCATGGCCAATTGGGAGATAAAGGTTGCCCATGCAGCACCATTGAGCCCCATTTGGAAGAGGAAAATGAAAATAGGGTTGAGGATAATGCTGATGACAGCGGTCGCGATGCCAAGCCACATAGATAAGCGTGCTTCGCCGTGAGCGCGAATGATTTGACCGCCGCAGGAGGCCAGTGCAAAGAAGATGGTTCCGGGGAGGACGATCGCAAGGAAATCTGATGCGTAATGCTGAGTGCTGCCTGTGGCACCCACCCATGAGACGAGTGTGTCGCGAGTGAACCACATGATAACGGCAATCAAGCTGCTGATGAGTAATGCGCAAATAGAGGTGTTCACGACGTAATGTCGTACGCGACGTGGTTCATTGCGTCCGATATGGCGTGAAACGAGCACACTGGTCGTAATGCCGAGGGCGATAGAAAAAGTACGCGGAAAGAACATAACCGTACTTGCGAAACCAATACTTGCGGTCAGCTCTGTTACGCCTAAGCGCGCGATGAAGAAAATGTTGATAAAGTCAGCAAAGAAAACCATGATTAGGCTAACGGCATTGGTTAGCGACATGGTGGTAAGGTGGCGCCAGATGCTGCCTTCAATGAAGCGACCGATCGGTTTGTTCACGATGGTGTCATACCTATATGCTGATGACTGAATTGGAATGCGGTGCGTGCACTTCGCGAACCATGCGCGAGCGCATATTGTAAAGCAGCACGGCGTGTTAGCTCATCTAATGGTTGTTGAAGCCAATGGGCAACAGTATCGAGATATTGTTGTTGACTCAACGGATGAAAGGCGAGACGTAAGCCAAAGCGATCTGCCAATGAAATCTGTTCTTCTTCGTCTTCTTGTGGGTGCAGGGCGCTTTCATCATGGTGATATTCGGCCAGTAGATGGCGACGGTTTGAGGTAACACATAGCATGATATTAGACGCAATACCGCCTAATGCCCCATCCAATACCGCTTTTAGGGCGCGATAGGCATTGTCATCCGCACTGAAGGATAGATCGTCGATATAGACAAGATAGGGCGCGGTGTCGTGCGCGAGTGTCCACAAGATAAAAGGCAGATCGGTGAGATCGTCACAAGCGATTTGCAGGCTTTTGAGACCGCCCATCTGAAAATGTAACAACGTGGCGCGAATAAGCGAGGATTTTCCTGTGCCGCGTGCGCCCCAAAGCAAAATATGCTGATAGGACTCCTGACGCAGAAAGCGTTGAATGTTATGCAAAACCGCATTCTTTTGCCGTTCAATACCGAGAAGGTCGTCAAGATGCACATCCTGCCGCAAGGTGATGGGCAAAATATGCGCTTGTTTCTGGTAGTGCATACGAATGAAGGCATTACCTTGGCTGAGGTCTTGTAACAGTTGGGTAACAATGGGGTTGTTAGGAGTCATGGGTTTTACTCAATTACAGAATGATATCGTTCCCATTTATCACCATATAGAGGGAATCGCATCATGGTACGTTGATTGGTTGCAAAATAGTGTCGCCTAATGGGATGCTGTCATAGGTTGGTCGTTGGTATTTTATGCCGTCTTGTAGTAGGCGCATGATGTTTGCTTTCGAGGTACTACTAGGAATGACAGCTCCGAGCGAGGCACGGTCGTCGGGATAGAACCAAAGACTGTATTGTTCTTCTGACGAGAAGGGATCGTTCAATACGCAAAATAGGTATTCGTTATGGCTATCGTGATTGGCATCGGTGGCGATTAAGTAGGGAGGATGCTCGGGCGTGCAAGGATGGTCAATATTAATTTGTAAGAATTAATCGCGTTGTTTACACTTTTCCTTTTTGCATGGATGCCC
>JAUMZX010000177.1 GCA_030527905.1 Cardiobacteriaceae bacterium | reverse complement strand
TGGTGAGAAACGTGAAAAAACGGAGTGGCACCGCGTGGTTGCTTTCCGCAAACTGGCAGAAATTATCGGACAATACTGCAAAAAAGGTTCACAAATATATATTGAGGGGAAACTGCAAACACGCAAATGGACAGATAACAACGGCAAAGATAATTACACAACAGAAATTATAGCCGAACAAATACAGATGCTCGGTAATAAAGAAGGGAACACACAACAACAAAATTACAAACCATCGAATTACAGCGAGCAATACGCGAAAGCAAGCGGCGGAACTGTTAGACAAAATGAAAACTTTGACGACGAAATACCATTTTAATCAATCAACATAAACTCAACCGGAGAACAAAATGACAAAGAAACTTAACTTTGATGGCGTAAAAACACCGAGCAGCGACTTGCTTTACGACGCCATATACGGACATGACTATAGCGACGAAATAAAGGACGAATACACGCGACAAAAATTTCAGGATGCAAAAGAAATAATGGAAGCATTCGCTGATTATTGCGAAGAAAACGACCTAGCATTATAAAACCCACCCCGCCGCAGGGGTAAATACAGACGCGGACAAGCGGTGAGTGTCCGTACCCATGAAAAAACCACCGCTGTATCTGTCGGGCATCCTCTCCGATGAAGATACCGATTAGCTGCCGTAAGCAGCTATCTAAATTAATGGAGTAAAAAATGCTTGAAACAATAACTAGAGAACAAATAGCTGAAATTTACGGAGTACAGCCGCAAACAGTATCAGATTGGGCGAGCAAAGATCAAATCCCCAAACCTTTACCCGGCGGAAATTATTTATGGTCTATGAAAGCTGTAGAACATTTTATGGTTGTTTCATCTTTACCGGATGACGCGGTCAGAAAGGCACAAATGTTAATAGGGTTTGAGGCATATTGCCCTTAATTTGCCCTTTTTATTGTTATTTACACTTTTATTAATTTGAAATAATTGAATATTTTTCCAAGCCGTGGTGCCCAGAAGAGGACTCACATATAAAAAAGCCTTAATGATAAATCATATTAAAATAGACTTAACCGCAATAATTTATTGCGGTTTTTTTTGTTTTTTGTCACAAAAAAATACAACGCTATCTCAATTGTGTGGAATTATATGTAATTGTTTACGCCAGTTTTACGCCAGCAAGAATGTAACAACACATACCCACTTAATGTTTAATTTGTCGTGTTTTTGATTGAACTATACCAAGAGCCTGCTCTTGCTTTTCAATGTATAGTTTTTTAGCCACGCTGATGTTGGCCTTGCGCACATCAATGATACGTTTTTCTTCATCATTTAAACGTGATTTGTCTAGATTCACTAAGCGGGTAAAATGGCTTTTAAAAGCCTGTCGCGCTTCATCAATTGGCAGACTATTTTGTCGATTCTTGGGCAAACTATATGCCTCATTAACAGCTTTATATGCCTCTGGATTTTCTATTACCTTCAGATGCCGAAGGATAACATCCAATTCATTAACGGCTGTTTTTAGGCTGCTTTTCATTGCATTACTATTAGCGTGGTGTACCAAATCAATTTGTAATATCTGTTTTTCAAACTCCACCAGTAGCTTTATATCGCTATTTTTCCCAAGCGTTTTTAAACCATCTAATAGCTTCTTTCTTGTATCTGACAGACTCTTCGCTTCTACAGTTTGACTTATTTCATTGATGCGGAAAGATTCTTCGAGCAATAGTTGTGCAAATTCATTCTTATTCATCAGGTTTCTCTAGCCAGCCCGCCCCTAAATCCCTATCTGCATTGGTGGTATCAAAATTCCATTTACGAATAAAGTCCGATCCATACCACAATTTTACCAGTTTTAAAGTTGGCGTAGGCAGCTTTGCCGCTGCAAACCATGCCCAAGCGGTATCCGTATCACCAGCATCCCTTGCAGCACCAGCTTCGCTTACACAGATTGATGATAATGATACCCCGCTTGAACGCAGAGCATCACGCTTTTCAGTGCTAAGATAACTTTTAGCAGGATAGGTCTTGTCTTTCATTTCAATACTCCCAATAAAAATATAACACTATTTAATCTTAAAAATGTCAATTTTCGGATTCTCATCAACAAATTGAATAATCAATTGCCGAACAGCAAAACTTATAGAGCAGCCTTTCTCTTTACAAATCTGAGCTAGTTGACTACGCAAGTATTTTGGCAATCTAATCGTTAACCCAACATCATCATCAATCACTTAAGCACCTCCTTAGTTCATGCTTGCAATTTTATTGCAAAATGCAATAAAAACGCAACAAAAGTGCAAGAATTTTTCTGCAAAAAATTCGCACAAATTAAAAACATTGATGGATCATACAAAACATACTTAACCACGATAATTTATTGCGGTTTTCTTTGTTTTTTGTCACAAAAAAAATACAACGCTATCTCAATTGTGTGGAATTATATGTAATTGTTTACTCCAAAATTCCAGGAGAATAAAAATGGCTACATTTAGACGACGAGGAAAAAAATGGCGTGTAGAAATTTGCTGTCGTGGGAAACGCCTATCAAAAACCTTTAACACCAAAGTGGAATGTGAACATTGGGCAAACATAACTCTTTATGAGCTTCAGAATAATCAAATACACCCGACTGCACGAAAGACTCTTAGAGAAGCATTAGAACGCTACCTAAACGAATGCACACATAAGAAACGAGGAGCTATACGCGAATCTAAATTCATACATAGAATGATGATGTATGAGATTTGCGATAATTTACTTGAGAACGTAACAACAGCACACTGGGCAGAATGGCGCGACCAACGATTGACTAACGTATCACCAGCAACCGTTAGAAGAGAAATAACCATTATAAAGGCCATGTATAAGGTTGCAATTTCAGAATGGCTTTGGCTTCGGGTCTCACCCGTTGCAAATCTTAAATTGCCAAGCCCTCCACCTCCACGAGATCGTAGAGTCTATCCAGAAGAGCAGCATAAAATGCTAGAAGCATTCGACTTTACTGTACTACGGACGCCTAAGAAAATAAAAGAATACGTTGCTTGCGCATGGTTATTTGCATTAGAAACAGCAATGAGAAGCGGGGAAATACTGAATTTACAATGGCAGCATGTACATTTGGAACAATTATATGTTCATATTCCTACAAGCAAAAACGGCTCAAAACGTGATGTCCCCCTCTCAAAAAGAGCTATTGAGATTCTCAAAATACTGCCACATGACAATTATTTTTGTTTCAATATTAATGGAAGACAAAGAGATGCTAATTTCCGCAAATATAGGAAATTAGCAGGAATTGATAACATGACTTTTCACGATTCCCGCCACGAAGCATTAACTAGACTAGCACAAAAACTCCACATACTAAACTTAGCTCGCATGGCAGGAATGAAAGATACCAAAACATTGATGATATATTACAATGCAACTGCTTCCGAAATTGCAAAAAAACTAGACTGATTCTCTTTTCTTGATGACCTATCTGAATCATCAATATTAGATGGCATAAAATACTCCTATTTCAATTCATAATTATCTGAATATTCAGACGGATCAAAACGAGAATCCAATAAATCTTTTTCTTCGTCATCACTGACTTCATCAAGAGAAGTTATTCCAAGACAATCCGCTTCATGCGGATCTAATGTTACGACTAAACCAGCCGTAATAGCTCGTTTTTTGAACTCTATATTTTTAATCTCTTCTTGCGTCAATTGCATTATTACACACTCCTAGAAATGGCGAATAAAAACAGGCTTTGCTGTTAGTGTAAGAATTATTGAAAAGGTTAATACCACTAACAACATCAAGCCACCTATAATAGTTATTGTTCCTAAGATAGATAGCATTATAAAAGTAGATCCAAATCCATATAACACATTAGTTTTCTTAATATTATTAGAAAGCATTATACTTAAAAGTAAAACACCTATAATAAATAAAACCGCACCATTTTCGCGATCCACTTTATACCATTGAAAACCAACAAACATAGAAGAAGTTGTAATGGCGGATAACATAAATCCCCATGTGGTAGCAATTCGATGACCAAACTTATTATTACAATGGTCATTAAATGCAAACGGCAAAACACAAAAAACAACAACAAAAATAAACACTATTGCAAGCAATTGGAACACATTCCATAAAAACTCTAATACAATCATCTTCTCTCCTTAATTACAATTGTAGCATTGGCGGACTAGGAATAATACTATCAATAGGATTCTTATTTTCAGCGATAATTTTATTTGTTTTATCTGTGCTATTAATTACAATAGCACTTTTTTCATTATTGGTAAAGTTAACATATATTACTATACTAGATTCAAATTCATTTCCTATTCGTTCATCATCTTTTTCTTTTGAATGAAGAACTTTCAAAACCATTCTAGCTGATACTATTTTAGGCTTTAATGAAATACTATTCTTCGAATACT
>JAUMZX010000176.1 GCA_030527905.1 Cardiobacteriaceae bacterium | reverse complement strand
ATTTGTGTTGAAAAATGAATGAGTGGATGAGATGGAGGGTTTTGCACAGGTCTCAGGATTTATTTTAAGAAATTCCTGTCGGTGATATGGCCTGATGCTTCCACCTTTTAGGTACGATTTTGGGCGTTACCGGATGATGCAGTAACGCGATTGATGCTTATGATGATACTTTGCGATAGTGCAATTGGTTGTCTTCTGAACCGGTAATAACGATAGTGGAACCTGCTGGTAGGTTTTCTCCCTTAATGGTCCACAAGCTATCGCCGATTTTGAGTTTGCCGTAGCCATTTTCTATGGGTGTATCCAGCGTGAATTCCCGACCAATATAGAGGGAAGTACGATGATTCAGTTGTGTAGCCGTATCATTTTTGTTACTTTGCCAGCGGCGTACTACAACACGCCACAGAGGAATAACAAGCAATGAAAGCACGGCGAAGATACCGCATTGCCAATGCCAATCTAGGGTTGGCGCTAGCAGTGTGATAACAACCAGTGCCAGTGCTGCCAGCCCCCACAGAAGAAAGAAGAAGGAAACGGTAAAAACTTCTATAAGCATGAAAATGCCGGTAAGGATAAGCCAGTTCCAGAATGGGGGGTCAAACATGGGAATTCTCCTGTAAATAAGGTAAGTTTTAAATAGTCCTGTTATGGCGCGGTTTTGGTTGCGGATAGGTAGCCGCCTTCTTTTGCCTCGCCTCAGCTTTTACGGCGTCTTTGGTGACACACTCGCCTTTAACATAAACTTTGGCCAGTTCTTCACTGGCAGCCCAGTCTTTTTGTTCCGCGGCTTGGGTTAACCAATGTATCGCCTGTTCGCAATTCTTTTCAGTGCCTTCGCCTTTTAAGTAGTGTAGTGCTAGATTGTATTGCGCGTCGGCATTGCCTTGTTCAGCTGCTTTTTTGTACCACATGACTGCACGGCTATTGTCTTCTGCTACGCCAATACCGAGATCATAGATAGTCGCAATATTTTCTATGGCGAGCGGCAGACCTTGTTCAGCAGCGCGGGTAATATAGACGATACCTTGCTCACGCTCTTGCGATGTCGGGGTATTCTGTGCTTGTATTGAGGGAGCGCTATAGGTGGTGATGCCTTTCTCGCCATAGAGCAACATCTGTCCTAGTTCGTATTGCGCCTCAGGCAGATTTTTTGCTGCAGCCTGTTCGAGCAGGCTGCGAGCAACGGTTCGGTTTTGTTGTCCGTCTGTTTCGTTTAGATAGACAAGAGCCAGATTGTATTGCGCTTTAGCATTACCTTTGTCAGCTTCTTGTTTCCAAAGTTTGATCGCCTGATTTGTGTCGCCCTGTTGAAAAGCTGCTTTTGCCTGTTCTAGTGGGGTTTCTGCGGCGCAGTGCAGGCTGATAGCGATGAACAAGAGGGTAAAGTATGTTTTCATGAGGCGGTTTTATTTTTGAACATTTCAGCAATACCACCTAATGCGCCGATGATACTGCTAGATTCCATCGGCATAAAAATGGTTTTTTGTTGGTCGCTTTCAGCAAATTTACCGAGTGCACGCACATATTCTTGCGCAACGAAGTAGTTAATGGCATTGGTACCACCTTCCGCAATCGCTTTAGATACCATTTCAGTTGCGCGTGCTTCTGCCTGCGCCTGCCGCTCACGCGCTTCAGCCTCCAGAAACGCAGATTCTTTACGTCCTTCGGCTTCTAAAACTTGTGATTGCTTGAGACCTTCCGCACGGAGAATCTCGGCCTGACGATGTCCTTCAGCTTCCAGAATTTGCGCCCGCTTAATCTGCTCTGCTTTTTTCTGCCGCGCCATAGCGTCAACAAGATCAGCCGGAGGGGTAATGTCTTTGATTTCCACCCGAGTCACTTTCACGCCCCAAGGGTCGGTTGCATCATCAATAATACCGAGTAGGCGAACGTTAATCGCGTCCCGTTGGGATTGCAAATCATCCAGCGTCATCGAACCGGCGACAGTACGTAAATTAGTGGTGGCGAGATTAAGAATGGCCAACTCAAGATTATCAACGGAATAACAAGCTTTTGCGGCATTGGTTACCTGAAAGAAGACGATACCGTCCACGGTAACTTGAGCATTATCTTTGGTGATAACTTCTTGGCGCGGGACATCCAATACCGTTTCTTTCATATTAACCTTACGATCAGCGCGTTCCCACAAAGGCACAATAATATGAAATCCGGGTTCAAGGGTACGGCTATAACGTCCTAGTCGCAACACAGTGCGCTCTGTTCCCTGATCAACAATCTGAATGGTTTTGCGCCCCAACCAGAATGCTAAGATAACGAGTACGATAATAAAAATACTGCTGCCACTAAATTGTGATAGATCGTGAAATGACATGAAAGGCCTCCTGTGGGGTTAACAATCATCTTGATTGTATCATAGTGGTTATAAGCATTTTCTCTTATATAACACACTGATTTTTACATTTTTTTTCATAATAATTTTGCACGATAGCTTTTGCGGCATCTATCTACAATCTCGTTTTGTTGCGCTGAATGGGGATTGCTTATATCGGTTAGTGTCCATGCTGGATATGGTTGGCGCTGTTGCCTGTTTATCAAGGGGGTAGAAGGATTTTCAGTTTTATTTTAAGGAAAAATGTTAGGTGTGCGGTTTCTGGATTATTGGTGGTAAAAGGTGGCGCAAAGAAGCATTTGCGGATGCGCTAAAACAACTTACAATAAACCCACTTCCATAGTGGAAGAGACATAAACAGGAGATGCCTAATGAAGAAAACCGCATTGATTGCTACTTTATTCACTTTCGCCGGATTACTTTGTGCTTGTAATACCGTTAGTGGTTTCGGCCAAGATGTTGAAAAAGCAGGCCAGTCAGTTTCACATGCCGCAGAGCGTGCTAAGCACTAAACTTTCGGCTTTTTCTTTAAGATAACCTTCCCCAAAAAGATAGCGACCCGCCAATTTTAAAGGGTCGCTATTATCATGATATATAAAGGAGAAAACATGGAAGAACAACAAAAATCAGAAAAACGCAATAACTCTATAAAGCCTCTTTTAGTAGTTATTATTTTTCTTCTAACCGGCATACTATGCATATTAGCTTATACACAAATTAAAGAGCATAACATTAAAATGAGAGAACAGAGAAAGCAAGAATTGGAACGGCTGGTTATAAAAAGTCGGCAGGAGTTCTTAGAAGAAAGAGCGGGATTGAATAAGGAGAGAAAAATGGAAAAACAAGAAAGCAACGATAGTGATAAATAAAGCAATTTATCAACATGTATAAGCTATGGTCGAATTTACAACACATCCCGTCAAATATCTTGCCGAACAAGTATTGTCGCTCATCAGTAGGATTGCTATTTAGCCACCTGCTATAAAAATCAAACCAGTATCAGGAAAATGCTATCTCTTGCTACTGGTATTACTGGATTATATTTATTCTTGAGCTATGCTGAGGATAAAAATGCACTTTGTATAGGATCTATTTCCGTCTATCGTTGACATAACGGATTGAGTCAAAATTTCACTAGGAATGTCCTCTCTACGTCGTTGGCAATAGTTTCCCAATCCCTTTAATGTTCTATCTGCTTTATATAGATACGAAGAATAGTAGATGTCGTCGTTATTCTCACATCATTAACAGCGCCTTTGTATAGCCTTCATCGTATCAGGATGCGATAAAGGGTGATGCAGCGCCGCTATGAGTACGTTATCACGATAGAGCACCAGCATCCTTGCACGCTTAACACGGCAAAAACATCATGATGGTTTGGGTTATGGTGTACAGGGTTTTCCATCAGGGTGAGAAGGTAAGCGTCATCATCTGCCCGAATCACAATGTTTAGTCTGCCATGAATATCTAACGGCAAGGGAATGATGGATGTATTGGTATTAGGCGGCAAGAGTCGGCTAACGCAATATTTTTATGGAGATGTTTTGCAATGTGCGGGTTCATCTACTGTTCCAGCGAATAATGCGCATTCTTCGGCATCAAGGCGTCGCATTTCTTCTTCAACATCTCGCATAACGCTTGCTGTGCTACGTCGTGGACATTTTATGCGCTCTCCCGTGCTGACGAGCGTGCAGACAAAGGTAGGGGTACATTGTTCATATTCACTGAGCAACTGGCCGTAACCATTGTATTGGCCAATGGTTTGGCAGGATTCATATTGTTGAATATCGTAGTCTCTTAGGGAGAGTTGGTCGATAGGCTCCTCTTCTCCTAATAAGGAGGTGCAGGCAGAGAGTTGGATGGCGCAAGGGAGAATGAACAATAATTTTTTCATAAAGTTATAGATATGGGAAAATTATATTGTATAGCAGAAGTTATGTTTAGCCGTGATGAATACGTAACAGTAAGCCGATGCTTTTAGCATGCTGGGTTGTGATTTCGTCAGGGTGAGTAATGTGAGACCTTTGCAAAAGGACCCCAAACCGCTTACATTACCCCGACATCCACAAC
>JAUMZX010000175.1 GCA_030527905.1 Cardiobacteriaceae bacterium | reverse complement strand
CAATCGCTTATTGATGCGATTCAATGGGACGAAAAACGTTTTAATCTGAGTTATGATTTGAAACTATTCAATATAGTGGCAATCAGCGATTTCAATATGGGCGCGATGGAAAATAAGTCGCTGAATATTTTTAATACGAAATTCGTTCTAGCAGATATTGAAAGTGCAACGGATGAAGATTTCCATGGTATTCGCGCTGTGATCGGGCATGAATATTTTCATAATTGGACCGGTAACCGGATTACGTGTCGCGATTGGTTCCAGCTTTCCCTAAAAGAAGGGTTGACGGTTTTTCGTGACCAAGAATTTTCCTCTGATATGGGAGAGCGTTCATTGGAACGGATTGGTGATGTCATTCGCCTCCGTAGTATGCAATTCCCTGAAGATGCGGGGCCTATGTCGCATCCAGTACAACCTCAGGAATACGCGGCTATTGATAATTTTTATACCGCGACGGTCTATGAAAAGGGTGCGGAAATCATCCGAATGTATCATACGATACTGGGTGAAAAAGGCTTTCAAGAAGGCATGAAACGCTATATTGAACGTCATGATGGGCAAGCTGTACGTATTGAGGACTTCGCTCAAGCGATGAGCGATGGCGGCGAATATGATTTTAGCGGTGCGTTCTTTGAATGGTACACGACTAGAGGAACGCCGAGAGTTACTTTTACTTCTTCCTATAATCAGCGCGAGCGTACTTTCACAGTGGCAGCAATGCAGGATGTTGACGCGGTGAGTCCAGCAAAGCCACTGGTCATTCCAATCCGCTTCTCGTTAATTAACCATAGTGGTAGGCCTTATCGTTTTGCTGATGGGTCTTATGAGCAAACCTTGCTGCTACAGAAAACGAGTGCTATTTGGACGTTCGAGCGTGCTGAACCAGATCTTATTCCTGTGTTAATGCAAGATTTTTCAGCTCCTGTTTATTATCATCATCGTTATGACAATGATGAGCTCGCTGCTATTGCGATACATGCGCCTGATGGTTTTGCACGCTTTGAAGCCATGCAAATACTTTATCGCCGTCTTTTTGAGCAGGCCTTAAAGAAACCACGTGAAATTCGAGAATACAGTGCTGTTATTTGTGACATTATGCAGTCGGTATTGACTCATGAAAAACGTAGTGAAGGGGAAAAAGCGTTATTACTGACGATTCCAACGCTTGTAAATTTGCTTAATTACCTGCCAGAACCGATTAATATGACTGCAGCCATTGAGGCTTATGATCGTATTGTACGCATTTTGGCCTTAAAAATGCGGCGTAACTGGATGGATTGGCTTGATGCAGCTCCTATTCCTGCATCAGCAAAATATAGTGTTAAAGACGCGGGAATCCGTAAGCTAAGAGGGCTTGCAGAAAAAACATTGGCAATGTTTGAAGATGAACCTTTCCGTCAACAATTATTAGATGAACACAATCAGGCTGATTGCATGACGACGCGGATGAACGCCCTGAGAGCTTTAAATCAGCAGCATGATCGTTATCGTGAAGCGGCATTAGTGGCATTTTTGGAAAAATTCCAAGCGCAGCCATTGGTGGTGGATAAATGGTTTATGATTCAGGCGGAAGATAGCAGTGCTGATGCTTTAACGCGAATACAAAAGCTGAGTGAACATCCTGCTTTTATCGTCGATAATCCTAATCGTTTTCGTGCACTTGTTGGTAGCTTTATGCAGTTGAATCCAATGATTTTTCATGCTGAAGACGGTTCAGGGTATCGTTTTGCAGCTGCACAGATACGGCGTATATTGGTAAGTAATCCACAGATAGCCGCACGTATGTTGAATGGGTATGCTGTTGTCAGTCGTCTGGATGCTGTACGTAAAGCGCTAGTTAAAGCAGAGCTGGAGCAATTAGCCGCTGTAGAGGGTATTAGTGTGGATGTGTGCGAAGTGCTGGAACGCTTACAGCATGGTTTGTTATGAATGCGCATGCGCATCCCGTTTGGCTGCGAGAGGCGCAAGAATATTATCCTGATACGGCATCGCGTGATCTGCTGGCAGCAGCTTATGATCTTGCTGCTGATACGACAGAAATTCCTGATGAGCGCAGTCATATGCTGCTCAAATTACTGCTTGACTTGCGTAGCGATGCGACATTGTTGGCAGCTGGTTTATTGGTTCCGTCATGGCGCAAAAAATTACTCACCCAAGAAAATTTATTAGATACTGCCTGTAATAGTACGATTGGTTTATTACGGGCATTAGATGATCTCTCTCTGATTGATCATTTGCATGAGCAGGAAAAAAGCGATCTTGAACAGTTACGCAAAATGTTGCTTGCGATGGCAAGCGATATGCGAGCGGTAATTCTGAAATTGGCGTTACAAGTCGTACTCATGCGACGGTTAGAGCAGTTTAGTCCTTTTGAGCAGCAGCGCTTTGCTTTGCAAACGCGCGATTTACTGGCGCCACTTGCTAACCGGCTTGGTATCGCCCAGCTGAAATGGGAGTTGGAAGATCGTGCTCTGCGGATTCTTGAACCAGATATCTATCAGGAAATTTCGGGAGAGCTAGAAGGTAAGCGGGTAGATCGGGAACGCTATATTACGCGTATTATTGATTTATTACGCTATAAGCTGACAGAAGCCGGTATTCATGTGAAGCGCCTGTATGGTCGTGTTAAACACATTAATAGTATTTACCTGAAGATGAAGCGTAAGGGACTACGCTTTGAACAACTGAATGATATTCGTGCGGTACGGGTTGAAGTGGATACGGAAGAAGATTGCTATCGTGTACTTTCTGTGGTTAATACCCTTTGGCAGCCTATTGCTGAAGAATTTGATGATTATATTGCGCACCCTAAAGCAAACGGCTATCAATCATTACATACTTCTCTTATTGGTCCTGAGCAGCGTGTTATTGAAGTTCAGATTCGTACGACCAAAATGCATGAACGCGCTGAATTGGGGGTGGCGGCTCACTGGTTATATAAAGAGAAAGGCGTACGACACAGTAAACAGTTTGAGCAGCAGATAGAATGGCTGCGCCGTATGATTGAAGGTGGTGACCGCAGTCGTGGCGATGTTGTTTTTGATCAGTTTAAAAACGAAGCGTTTCGTGATCGCGTTTATGCTGTATCGCCGCAAGGGCTCGTTGTTGATTTGCCTGAAGGCGCAACACCGCTAGATTTTGCTTACCATATTCATACGCAGCTAGGGCATTGTTGTCGTGGTGCGAAAGTAAATGGAAAAATCGTACCGTTGACGACCGCTTTAAAAAATGGGGATAGTGTTGAAATTCTTACCCAGAAAGAGGCAAATCCTAGTCGCGATTGGTTGAATGATCACCTAGGTTATCTGCAGAGTGGTCGCGCGAAAGCGAAAGTGCGCAGTTATTTTAAGAAACTGGAAAAAGAAAAAAGCGTACAAGCTGGGCAAGAAATGCTAGAGCGTGAATGTCGTCGTCTTGGTATGAGCACTGATAATAAAATGCTGATGGAAATGGCGCAGCAGTTTAATGTTCATAGTATTCCCGATCTCTATGCAGGAATTGGCTTTGGCGATATCGGGGTGCTCAACGTTGTTCACGAACTGAGCGCACGGCAGCAAAAAAATATTGAGCAGCCGACGCTGGATGAACGTTTAGCACGGATACCGGTTAAAGCATCGCGTAAAGAAGGCCGGCAAAATATTGATGTTGCCGGCGTAGAAAATCTGCTAGTTAATTTCGCGACGTGTTGTCAGCCCGTACCTCCCGTTGCTATTCGCGGTTTCATTAGCCAAGGTCGTGGCGTTAATATTCATCGTGCAAATTGTCCTAATTTGCAGCATCTCGCTAAAGCCCATCCTGAACGAATTATGGAAGTGCATTGGCATAAGGGGGTTAGTGGTCTTTTTGCTGTGGATATTGCGATTGAGGCGTTTGACCGCCCACATCTTTTACGCGATATCAGTCAAATATTGGCGAATGAAAAAATTGCTATTCTGGACGTCAAAATGCGGCAAGATGATAGAAACCGTATTTATGGCACGTTTAGTCTTGAAATTAGCGATATGGAACAGCTTTCGCGCGTAATTGACCGTATTGCACAAGTAAAAGATGTGGCCAGTGTACGACGGGAACGTAAATGATGGTGGTTATTTGTGGGTGGATTTCCACACGATAGCGCATGATGTGCGGTTATCTGGCGGAAGTAGAAGCGGCACAATCTTTTAGGTTATCGTAAATATTAGCGCTGAATACGCGGTGTTAAGGTAATATTGCGCTTCTATTCGTTTATGTAAGGTGTTTCTGTTGGTAAATGCAAGACAGATAGCAACAGCGTCTTAATTGAAATGCAGCGATGATAGATGTGTGGCTAGGGAAATGCTTGTAAAACGCGTGTATGGAAAGAATGATGTCATACTCTAGCAATGAAATCCTTATCCGTTCTTTCTTTATGACGTAAAGAGTGAGACCTTTGCAAAAGGACCCCAAACCGCTTACATTACCCCGACATCCAC
>JAUMZX010000174.1:1108-4479 GCA_030527905.1 Cardiobacteriaceae bacterium | reverse complement strand
GTAGCTTTGGCTTTCTTGGGAGTCCTGCTACGAAGACTGTGAACACGTTCTAAGGTTTCACGTTCTTTATGCAAATAGCTACCTTGGGTAGTGATGTATAGGGTGTTTTGCAGTTTGCGCATGGGTATTACTAATCTCGCTTCATAATATCACTTATAAATCGCTTAACATATGGATATTGATTATCACCTCCTTCTAATATCATAGAAATTTTTTTATTAGCTATATAGGTAAATTTAGAAGCCAATCCTCCCTTTATACTCGTATGACAAAAATTAATGTTGCCTATTCCATTTGGGTTCTTGTCTCTCAATAAATCATTCATAATTTCTAAAATACCTTTATCTCTATGCCCCTTATTATTTAATTTACTCCGAAGCTCTCTTAAATTAAATCTTTCTAGCGCACTTGACTTAAGAATTAAATCTGAAAGATGATAAATTAACTCAGGATAAAGAAAATCTTCTATTTCTAAATTACTCTTTATCTTCTGTAAGTTATCTAGATCTGGGAAATCTCCGTCTCTTGTTGGAACAAATTGTAGTTGAACTTCAAGATTTTTAAATTCTTTTTTCTTAATCAATTTATAGCTTTCTCTACCAGCCTCATCATTATCAAATAACAAAGTTACTTTTGGTTTTTTATGATAAATATCCGGATTCTTTTGTTGTGAATACCAGCTATCATAGAACTCTAGTTCTCTCTGATATTTACTCACTCCGCCAATAACATGTATTTTTTTAGGTTTTATTTTAAAATAATTAGACAGTTCTTCTAAGTATTTTTTATCACACTCACCCTCTACAAAGATATTGTATGAATCTAATAGGTCTGTTTTATCTTCCTCTAGTCCCAGATACTCTTGAATCTTTTTACATCCTTCTTCTACAGAGATATCTATTTGAATTGTATTAATCGCGCTAATATCTTGATTGGTACGTTTGTAATTCTTTTTAGTTCCTATTACTTGATCAAGTAAAATGACATTTTTTAAACGATAAAAATCAATAAATTCTGGTGAGTGAGTTGTTACAATTACTTGATTCATATTTGCTATCTCATACAAAATACCCTTCAATTTTAATTGCAAACCTCGGTGTAAAAAAGTATCAGGCTCATCAATGCAGAATATTATTTTTTTAGTTTTTGATAATTTTCAATTATTTTTTGATGTAATAATATAAATCCTAATTTTTGCAATCCAGAGCCCTTATTCTCATTATTAAATCCAGCTTCATCATGAATATAAAATCTAATGTCTTCAGAAATTAAATCCTGAAATTTATTGACAGTAGCATTACTTTTAAACTCCACTGACCAATGCTCATTAAAGGTTTGAAATAATGGTTTGATATCTTCTGCAAGTGTATTTAAAACATTCAATAAACCTTCATTATATTTTTCAAAAGACTCTTTTAATTCTTTCTTTAGACCAGAAAATCTCGATTTACTAAATTCAAGATCGTAAACATTATTGATCATCAGATTAATCAAATCTGGAAAAGAAATATTAATTGCTGGAATAAAAAAGAATACGAATTTATCTACTATTTTTTTAACCTCTTCTTTTGTTAAGATTTTTTTAGATTTACCTTTCCCAACTCCTTCAGGATACACAATCCCATCTTCATCATAATTATTATCGTTTTCTTTGGGCTGTCTGATTGTTCTGATTATCTCATATATTTTATCATCTTCTTCAAACTGAAGAGTTACTTCTGTATCAACAGACCCTCCCCTTGTATTTTGTTTCAAATATGGAGCATCATTATCAAAGCTGTAACTTTTTGGATTAAAAAATAAATTAATAGCCCTTAGCACGTTAGTTTTACCTACGTTGTTTGCCCCACAGATACTAATAAAATTAGTATCTGTATCAATTTCTAATTTAATATCATTGATAGATCGAAATCTCTTAATACCTATATTTTTTAGTTTCATATTACGTTTCCTAGTGTTATCAAAACATTAATTTCAAATCATTTCATTATTCATTTTAGTTTCCAAACAACCCCACCACATACCCCTTCGACCTATCTTTCCCCAACAATTCAGGCAGGCATAGTTCAACCAAAGAGCAGGCTTTACAGCGTTTGCTATAAATAGGCGGCGGGGTAATTCCACTTTCTAAAAGCGTTCGTACCGCACTAATTGTTTGAATGGTTTCATCACGCAAAGCATCAGTAAAAACAACGGTGACACGGTGGCGTGTTTGTTGATACCATAGGGCACCTTCATTGATAGTCTGTTCTGTCATCTCTTCCAAACATAAGGCTTGGGCGCAAAGTTGGATTTCATCACAATGCTCGATTTTAGGTTTGCCTCGTTTGTATTCCACAGGTTTCAGACAGTCTGTTTGCAAATCATGTTCGACCAAATCTAAAATGCCGATTAGCCCTAATTTTTCAGCTGAAACATGCACAGTCCGTTCAAAGCGTATGCCTTTGCGTGTTTCCGGTTCACCCGAATCCACCCGCTCATGCAATGCTCTACCTTGTGCAGTCAAATAGTTCTCTGCCCACACCTGTTCATTGTGTATCAATGCACATTGACGTGGGCAGAAAGCGTAGTGTTGCAAAGCAGAAAGGGGAATCAAGCGTGAGTCCTGATTATCCCTTTGAGTATTGACTAAAAATGCGGTCATTGTTATCAATGTTTACAATAACTCTTTCACACTCACACCATTTAGGCCGTCTGAATCCACTGTGATGCGATAGTCATCAAAGCTGGCCGCCGGTGTGCCGCTTTCACCTTGAATACGTTCAACGGTTACGCGCTCAAACAATTTATGTGCGGGTTGGTTGCCAAGTTCGCTGTCGTGTTTAAAAACTATTAGCTTGCGTGCTGCCATTTCGCCGCGTGCTGCGGCACGGTCGTGTTCAAACATTAATCGCAAGGCTTGCCATAATTTTTGTAAATCAGTTTCGCTAAAACCGGTTTTTTGTGCCAAATTGGCGGAGATGAAGCCGTGTACACGATAGAGTGCGTAAGGCACGATATATTTACGACCCATTGTGCGTTCTTTTTCCAAATCTTTTTCATTGGTTACGGCCATGCGTGTAATGGAGATTTCCAACGGAATAATCGGGTCTATGGATTGGGCAAATGCCAGTTGTACTGGGCCGCGTACTTGCCCGCTGTTGACTTCAGTCGTCATCACTGCGCCAAACATGCGGATATCAAAGAAGTTTTTGCACATCCATGCGGTTAAATCACGGGCTTTGGCTTCGTCTTTCGGCAGTTTTTTTGCTTCCGGTTCTATATCTAATGCTTCATAAGCGCGTTTGTTTTGTAGATTTAATACGCTTTTTTCTTTAATATAGATTTCATAGCCGGCTTCGTTTTGGCTGCTGATTTCGATAAAGTTGCGG
>JAUMZX010000174.1:0-1028 GCA_030527905.1 Cardiobacteriaceae bacterium | reverse complement strand
TCAAAAAGAAAAACGAATTCGTAACGGTTTTGGATAGGCATTATTCTGCTCCTTGTTCTGTAGATTGAGTGGTTTCTTTGCTGGTAAAGTAATACTGTTTTTGGTGGTAATAACCAATGGCAAAACGCCCTTGTTGTTCCATACTAAAATGTTTTGGAAAGACTTCGGGCAAAGCATCAATAATCGCACCTAAGTCTTTATCTAAATAGATAGCAACACCTTTTTTATCTTTACGCAAACGGGATAAATGATGTTTTGCACCCGAAAGTAAACGCGGAAAAACAGAAAACGGCATTGCCGATGCGGAACCATAATAACGATCGGCAATACCTGCATTCACATCCCCCAACGCTTGATATTGGATACGTTCCAATACAGCAAATAATCGCCCTAAATTGTATGCTTCATTGTGGCTATTTTGATTCAAACTCACGGGAACCTCCTCGTTAATAAAACCTTTTCTAAAACGCCGCTGCAACACAGCTTTAATCAATGCTATCCGAACACCATTGGTATCACCATCAGCTCTGATACGAGTAATCAATTGTGATAACAAGCTCATCGGATATGGCGTGCCACTTATCACCGAACGTGCCATTTCTCCAGCTAAAACAGGGGAAATATTTTCACTTTCCCCCAGTGAGGCCGTCTGAATTAATAAACGCCAAATAGATGGCGGATTTCTCCACGGGCAAGGCATAATTTGTAAATCTTGCCAATGTTGAGCCAAATTTTTAGCTAAATGTCCCAAATTGGTATCTAACCAAAACCGAATAGAAATCCTCGAGGCATTCGGCGCCAGCCCCAATACATAAAATCGTGTGTTTTCATCCAACTCAGGTGCAATTTCCTTTAACGGTCGCCCTTTGGCAATCTGTTCCAAAATATCAAAAATCTTACGACTTTCTTCTTCATCATCCGGCGGACTCATAGTATTGCCGAAGAAGCTCTCAGCCGCTTCGGCAGCCTGCACATCATCCGCCTCCGCCCAAAACACGGTGCTGGCATCGCCGATGGTTAGGCAATGA
>JAUMZX010000173.1 GCA_030527905.1 Cardiobacteriaceae bacterium | reverse complement strand
TGAGCAGAAAACAGGCTCATTTGTGTTGAAAAATGAATGAGTGGATGAGTCGGAGGGTTTTGCACAGGTCTCAAAGTGCCTTTTCCTGCTTTTAGTGAGAGAGTAGGAATAGAAATGGAAAAACGCGCCTTATTTCTGTCTTGGCTGCCCTGGTTTTTTTATTCTGTTTGATGAGTACCTAACCTGAAATTTCGCAAAAAAAGTGTTTTGCACGCTGTTGCGGATAAAGATCTGATGGTGGAAAAACGTGTCGTATCTTATTTTGTGAACCATAAGTTTTCATTCTTTTTGACGCATATCTAACCTGAGATTTCACACAAAAAGTGCTTTTACCTACCTTTGCGAAGGAAGGTAGCGTCGCGAAAAAATGTACTTTAATTCTGTTTTGATTGCTCTAGCTTTTATCCCGTATGCTGGTTTTACCATTACGCGGAATTATAGGTTTATCTACACCTTCTTCCATAAAAAAACTGAGAACGCTGGCTAGGAAGGCTAATTTTTATACGGCTTGGTGTGTAAGCGCCGGATATTTTGCCTGTGAGGTAGTATTCACTTAGTTTTCTGTGTGTATGTTTATTACAGTATTCTTGTAAATTTCTATCAACAAACTAATTTCTATATACAACGTCATCAAGCGCGTGGGTGATGTACCGCAAAGACTTTAGCAAGTCGTTGCTCGGCAACATGGGTATAAATTTGCGTGGTCGATAAGTTACTGTGTCCCAGTAGCATTTGAACAATGCGTAAATCTGCGCCGTGATTGACTAAATGTGTCGCAAAAGCATGGCGTAAGGTATGAGGGGAGACAGGCGCTGTAATTCCTATGCCGGCAGCATAGTTATGAATGATTTTCCAGAAGGATTGGCGGCTCATCATATTGCCGCGTGAGCTGATAAATAAGTAATTACTGGTACGTTTTTCTAGTAATAGAGGGCGGGCATTGCGGCAATAGATTTCGACGGCTTCCGCTGCCTGCTCCCCTAAAGGAACCAGCCTTTCTTTATTTCCTTTACCTCGAACCCGTACGATGCCTTCTTGTAAATAAATGGAAGTGGTGGGTAATTCAATGAGTTCGCTTACGCGCAATCCGCAGGAATAAAGTAACTCCAACATTGCGGTATCGCGGATGCCTTCTGGCGTGATTTTATCAGGTGCGGTGAGCAATCGTTCTACATCCGTTTCGCTTAAACTACGCGGAAGCTTCTTCTCATGACGTACACTATCTAATAGAAGGGTAGGGTTATCGGTTCGCTGTTCGCTTTCGACTAGCCATGTAAAGAAGCGGCGTAACGTTGCTCGCATTCTAGCTAGTGAGGTAGGTTTTCTTTGCAAATCCATCATAAGTGCAAGCACAGTCTGCACATCTTCCGGCGAAAAGTCTTGTACGCTTTTGTTGCATAAACGTGCTGCAAGATTAAGGTCACGGCGGTATGAAGCAACAGATGTTTTTGCCAAACCTTCTTCTAATAACAAGACGTCACAAAATGTTTCTATCACACATAGCCTCTATTAATCCGTTACAATAATATCCCGCTCAGCGAGTCCATTATGAAAAAAAAACAAGCATATCACGCTCTCCTGCTTTTTATTATGTCTGCCGCGCTTTTAGCTTGCGCTTGGTGGAGTTTACATGATAGTCGTGCCCTTATTTTACGTGACCAACCATTATTACAGCTGAGCGAACAGCAGCAGGATACTATTCGTCGTCTGCATGGCAATATCACAATTGAGGCTTATGTGCGTAATAATCCTCAGTTACGACGTGGTTTTACCGATCTTGTTGCACCATTCAAGCTTTTACAACCGCGATTACATTTGGAATTCGTTAATCCAGATAATGATCCGTTGCGTGTTCAAGAACATGATATTACGCGTGAGGGCCAACTCTACATTAGCGATGGCACCTATGGAGAGCGCATTGATATTGCTAGCCCTCAAAGCATTGCTTCCGCATTGCTTAATTTGGGAGAAACCATTGATATACAAGTTTTGCATTTACAAGGTCATGGTGAACGTGCTTATCGTCAGGACAGTGTAGGGAACTGGCGTGCCAGTTATGAGCGCATCAGTAATGCAAAAACTAGCATTGGCGATCAAGATCAAACCCGTACGGTTGATATTCCGCGCAGTGTCAATTTGTTGGTTATTGCTGATCCTGAAAATATACCGCAAGACCACAATAGCGCTCTGCAAACTTATATTGCGCGCGGCGGTAACTTACTTTATACCACAGATACGCGTCATCCTTATTTGCCGTCTTGGCTGGCAAAATTAAGTGGGTTACGGCTTGTTGAGGGAAGTGTTGTCGATCAAAGCGCGAAAACTTATGGTTTGAAAGATCCTCAAATGCTGGTGATTGAGACATTAGGTGATGATCCTATCACCAAAAGTCTGCGGCAAGCGCCATTGATACCGACAGCAGTAGCTTTAGAAGATAATCCTGAAACGCCTCCAACAAGCGATTGGAAACGAAATGTCTTACTCTGGAGTAGTAATCAAAGTTGGGCGGAACGCTCACCTGATGCCGATATGATTGTGCCGGATGCTAATGAAAATAAAGGGCCGTTAGCGCTCGGTTGGGTGTTGGAACGCGATTATCAAGGTAAAAAGCAACGCATTATTATTCTTGGAGATAGTGACCTTTTTCAAGATAATTATCTGAATATTGGTGGCAATAGCATGTTGGTACAAAATCTTTTTGCTGGTTTGATGCCTCTTAAAGCGCACGGCAATATTGCACCACCAGAATTAAAGGATCAGTATATTAATCTGCCAGAAGCAGAAAAACTGCCGCTAGCTCTAACTTTTATTTTTATTTTTCCTCTTTTACCGCTTCTCATAGGTCCTCTATTCGCATGGCAACGCAAACGCAAATACGGTTAGGCGCCCTATGTTTATGGAGCTGCTTGCTCATCCTTTTTGCTTCTCTTGATTATCGTTTGAAACAAACGGAACGTTTTTTAACGCCGGAAAATATAAAAAAAATCGAGATTATTCAAAAAGAAAGCCAAATCGAATTACAGCTTCAAGGAAAAAAATGGATTGCTGATGGCAAAACTGTACGTGAAGGCAGAGTGGAACAAATGTTGGATATTCTCGCATCTTGCCATAGTCCCCAGCCATTGGCTGATGTTAAAGCTCCTGCCTCTCGACCGGTGATATTAAATATCAGCGGGCAGCGTTACACACTTGGTGCGTATAATAGTTATCATCATGCCCATTATCTGGACGATGGAAAAATCGCATGGTTGTGTAGTGAAAACTTGAAAGCCATGCTTGCCCAGCCGCCAGAGCATTGGTATTCCAATGCCAAAGAAAGTAATTAAGCCATGCCAGAGCTTCCTGAAGTAGAAACTACCCGCGCCGGTATCGCACCATATTTAGAGAATGAGCGAATTCAATCTGTTAATACTTATACGGATAAATTAAGACAACCACTTGATTTGCAAAAACTCAAAGAATTGTGTGGGCGTCGTATTCTCCGCATTGAAAGGCGCGGTAAACATCTTTTATTACACACAGATGAGGCGAAACAAGTATTGCATATTCATCTAGGGATGAGCGGTTCGTTACGTATAACAGACAGTCATACTCCATTGAAAAAACATGATCATTTCATTGTTACACTGAAGAATGGCAAACAATTACGTTATCACGATCCTAGACGCTTTGGACTTATCGCCATACTGAACTCTGATGATTTTCCCTCATCTTTAACGTCGCTGGGACTTGAGCCTTTAAGTGAAGCGTTTAGTGGTAATAAGCTCTATCTACAAACGCGTGGTAAGACTGGCGCCATAAAGAATCACATCATGAACCAAAAATATCTGGTTGGTGTTGGCAATATTTATGCAACAGAAGCGCTATTTCACAGCCATATTCACCCTGCACGATGTGCAGATAGTCTAAGTCATGCAGAATGTGAAAAACTAAACCGACAGATAAAAAATGTTTTACAGGCTGCTATTGAGCAAGGAGGAACGACTTTACGGGATTTTCTCCATCCAGACGGTACGCATGGATATTTTTCACAAACTCTATCTATTTACGGGAAAGCGGGGCAGCCTTGTCCAATTTGTAGAGAGACCCTGCAATCCGAAAGGATAGGCGGGCGTAGTAGTGTTTTTTGCCTATCTTGTCAGCCACTGGCATGTAGAAAAAGTAACAAAGTGCATAAAAAAATGACAAAATAAGCGTGTGCGAAAGCATGTGTGTATTCTGGCTTATTTCTTTAAAACACATGGAGAACATATGAAAAACAGGAATTTATTTACAGCCGTTATATCTCTAGGAATTTTAACCGCATGTGGCGGTAGTGGAGATAATAACAATATGGATATATCGGATAAGCATATAGACAGATCAGAGAATCATAGTAATCAGATTATAGGAAGAGCTCCATCTGATAATGCGCCTACTGCCTCATCTTCAAGAAGCGGAAAATCATACAATCTCTTTGGTTCGATTAATAGCGGTAGCGGTTA
>JAUMZX010000172.1 GCA_030527905.1 Cardiobacteriaceae bacterium | reverse complement strand
TCTCAGTCTGTTGTTCCAGACGTAAATCAAACTCGTAAGAACATACATTGATACCGATTACCTACTTTACGGCACACCCAAAAACAGCAAGACGCTGCCTTTATCTACGCAAGATAAAAACAGCACCTATGCTTCAAACGCCGAAAGAAAGCGAAACCTAGACGCGACAATAATACTAAGCCGCCCAGAAATCACGCGGTGCATCTAGCACAGGACGCACAATTTGCGTGCGCACAGCAAAATCGCCAAAACCCTCATCCGCTTTGCGGTTTGCCGCCCAAGCACCAAGCCAGTCATCAATGATGCTCAAGATTTCTGACTCTGTAATATTTTCCTTATAAAGTCGCGGAATGCGTGTTCCTTCCCGATTGCCACCTACATGCAAGTTATAACGACCAAGCGCCTTACCAACCAGAGCAATCTCGGCAAGCATCGCACGACCACAACCATTCGGACAGCCCGTAACTCGCAAAACAATATGCTCATCAGACAACCCATGTTTGGCAAAAAGCACATCAATACGATCCGTAAATTGCGGTAAAAAACGCTCCGCTTCTGCCATAGCAAGCGGACAGGTGGGTAACGATACGCACGCCATGCTATTTTCGCGCTGCTTCGTCGTATTATCACTTATCAATCCGTGCGCTCGGGCAATCCGCTCAATCTTTCCCTTATCGCGCGTTGCAACGCCGGCAATCACCAAATTTTGATTGGCTGTTAAACGAAAATCCCCTTTATGCACCTTGGCAATTTCCCGCATCCCTATTTTTAGCGGACGGTCCGGATAATCCAACAAACGGCCATTCTCAATAAACAGCGTCAAATGCCATTTCTGATCTTCGCCTTGCACCCAACCAATACGATCGCCGCGCGTCGTGAAATGATAAGGGCGAATCGGTGCAAAATTGGCGCCCATACGGTTTTCAACTTCCTCGATAAAAACATCCAACCCTACGCGTTCAATGGTATAGCGCGATTTAGCATTTTTACGATCGCTTCTATTCCCCCAATCCCGTTGAACAGAAACCACTGCGGCAGCGCAGTCCAAGGTTTTATCGAGCGGAATAAAACCAAACTCATGCGCCGTATTCGGATAAGTTTTGTGGTTCCCATGTTCCATAGACAGACCGCCCCCCACCAAGACATTAAATCCGATGAGTTTGCCCTTCTCGCCAATCGCGATGAAATTAAGATCATTGGCATGTAAATCAACATCATTATGCGGCGGAATAACGACCGTCGTTTTAAACTTACGCGGCAAATAATTCTTGCCGAGCACAGGTTCAGTAGCATCGCCACTTTTCACTGCCTCTTTGAGAGGGGTTGCCGGCATCGTTTCGGTTGATTCTACTTTCTGTCCGTCCAGCCAGATTTCCGCATAAGCGCGCGTTTTCGGCAACAGATGTTCGCTAATCTTCTTAGCCCACTCATAGGCTTCCTTGTGCAATCCGCTTTCCACTGGATTACTGGTACACAACACATTACGATTAACATCGCCCGCCGTGGCAATCGAATCCAAGCCCAATTTATGTAACCACTGATGCATCGGCTTAATATCGTCTTTCAACACGCCATGAAACTGGAATGTCTGCCGATTCGTCAGGCGAATAGAACCATAGCGGGTATGCTCGCTGGCAAATTCGTCAATCCCTAACCACTGTTTCGGCTGCACGATGCCACCAGGCAAACGACAACGTAACATAACGTTTTTGAGCGGTTCTAATTTTTGCTCCACCCGTTCAGCGCGAATATCACGATCATCCTGCTCATACATCCCATGGAAACGGATCAACTGAAAATTGTCGCCATTAAACCCGCCAGTCAGCCCATCGCGAAGATCCTTCGCAATAGACCCTTCCAAATAATGACTCTGCCCTTTCAAACGCTCATTATCTGCTAACGGCGCATCAGGCAATTTAGCGCGGGGATCAGTACTATTCTGGCTCATGATTATTCCTTCTTCACATCATTCTTAATTAGAGGAATCCCCAAGCACGCTGGTATTCCACTCGAATTTTAAAATCGTTATCGGCAAAACCAGCGGCACGTAGCGCCTGCTTTACATCGCTACCTTCGCTATCATGCCGTTCGGCTTGCCAGCCCTGCCGCCCGTTATGAATCTCATATTGGGCGGCTTCGAAATAATGGCGTAAACGCTGATTACGCGGATCACTCGCTGGATAAGCGCTACGCACACTGATTTTGATATTTACCATCACGGCGCTAACCCACGCCAGAAACTATCAAAGACGTAATTAGAGAGGTAATAACCCAATGGCAAATTAATGATTACCCCAATCGTAAAGGCAAAGAATGGTTTCAAACCGACAGCCGCCAACTCGCGGAAGCGGGTCGTAAGACCAATGCTGAGGAAAGTTAACGTAAAGAACCACCCGCGTAATTCTTTCAACACTTTCAAAGATTCGCTGCTATACGCTTTACCGGCATCCGCACTTAACAACGTGATAACCAACGTAGTAATGAGCGAAGCAACAAAGAAACCCAGAATAAATTTCGGGAAACGTTGCCAAATCTCACGATAATCGACACGCTCGCTCTGCGCCGCATTACGTTGTTCCCAGACCGTAACAGAAAGAATGGCGACCAAAAACGCCCAGATGCCAACGAACATGTCACGTCCGACCACTTTCATCAGCGTAAACGCCTCAGTTGCGACTTCGTGCCCAATTGCTTCCGCCGCTGCGAATCCAGCCGCATCCGCAAACTCAGAAGTCCCAATCCATGCCCCAGCAACGCCCGGATGCAACCCCAACCAACGAGAAGCGGCTGGAAGAACAAAAATCATCACGACTGCCCAAACGATAACCAAAGAAATCGCCATAGAGACATGCGCTTTCTCGGCGCGGCATGCCCCGCCAATCGCAATAGAACCAGAAACACCACAGATTGAACCACCCGCACCTAAGCAAGCGGCAAAGCGCCGATCTAACTTAAACAGACGTGTCGCTGCAAAATAAATACTCGCAAACGTTACCACAGAGACAATCAACGCTTGCCCTATCGCTGCCGGTCCTGCTTTGAGAATAATCGTAAATGGCAAAGTTGCGCCCATCAGTACGATACCAGTTTTAACATAATATTCCGTACGCAATGCTTCGCTGAACCACTGCGGTAGCCTTAAGACATTACCGATAACCAACCCGACAAATAAGGCAACCAATGGCGTTTCCAACTGCGCACTTTTAACGCCTTTATTAGCACTAACAATCAGAACCAACACGGCAAGCGCATAAAGCAGACTAAAACCTTGGATAAAGCGCACCGTGTTATAACCCAGACGTTGTGCACCTATCGTCAAAACACCAAGCAATAACAAATAAAGCGCAACCGCGCTGCCCAATTTCGTCGGCAACTTGCTTGCCAGCTCATCAAAACTCGTCCAACTCGGCGCTGAAAACACAATATGCGATAACACGCCAGAAGAATTTAGGAAGAACAGACCTGTTGCTGCAAGCACCAAACCTAAACCAATAATAATCGCCCAGCTGTCCTCTTTTTTAAACCAGACTGGCGGTGGCGCGGCTTTCGCACTGCGCTCACGACTACTGTCGCTATGTTTAGCGCCCTCCTCAAGGGTGAGTGTACTGCTAGACATAATAAAATCTCCTCTCAATAGTAAAACTGTAAAAATAATGCCCCTGCAACTCAGCGCTTACACATTCGGACTACGTCTTTAAACGTTCGCGAATATAGGGGAATACCTTGTCTCATTAACTCCTCCTTTTTTTATATAGCCCAAAAATCATGCTGCTGCCGCTGCAATCATTTCACCAA
This sequence comes from Cardiobacteriaceae bacterium, assembly GCA_030527905.1. Taxonomy (GTDB): domain Bacteria; phylum Pseudomonadota; class Gammaproteobacteria; order Cardiobacteriales; family Cardiobacteriaceae; genus Cardiobacterium. The sequence continues at coordinate 700 of JAUMZX010000172.1, read as the reverse complement.
ACCAAGCAATCTCATCACGCAAGGCAACAACTTCACCAATAACGATTAATGCAGGACGCGGTGCCCCTACGGCCAAATGTGCTAAATTGCGTAAACACCCTGTCCGCACCGATTGCGTAGCCCGTGTACCATTACTGATAACCGCAACTGGCGTATCAGAACCACGACCATGCGCAATAAGCGCCGCGCTGATCTCTTCGGCCTGCATCGTTCCCATATAAATCACCAAAGTTTGCTGGCGCCGCGCTAACGTTGCCCAATCTGGCATGCTGCCGTCACGACAATGCCCCGTGACAAATAACGCGGTTTGTGCGTAATCGCGGTGCGTGAGTGGAATTCCAGCGTAGGCCGTTGCCCCCAACGCTGCTGTAATTCCAGGAATAATGCGGAACGGCACGCCTGCTTCCTGTAGTACCTGCGCTTCCTCGCCACCACGCCCAAAAACAAAAGGGTCGCCGCCCTTCAAACGCACAACACGTTTACCTTGCCGCGCATAGCGCACCAATAAAGCATTCGTTTCCTCTTGCGCAATCCGCTGTGCACCCGCCCGCTTCCCTACACAAAACTGCTCCGCATCTTTACGAATCAAACGGCGAATATCCTCAGAAACTAAGGCATCATAAAAAACAATATCAGCAGCTTGAATCGCTTGTAGCGCATGCATGGTTAACAATCCGGCATCTCCCGGGCCGGCACCTGC
>JAUMZX010000171.1 GCA_030527905.1 Cardiobacteriaceae bacterium | reverse complement strand
CTGTTTATTTCTAAATAGCTTGCTGGTATGGTGAGTCTCCTCTTATTACAAGCTATTTGGCGATATGAATATGCTGCTTGATGTGTTTCAAATGCGTAATAATCGTAAATGTCATGATGACTAAGAGAGACCATGAGCTCCATTTACTTATATGAACCAATGACCATGCTCCAATTTGGTTAGGGTACTGCCAAACTCCGAGTAATGTACCAAAGTTTTCTGCTAACCAAATAAAAAAGCCGATAAAGATAAATGCTAAAGTTAAAGGCATATTTCTCGGTGTATCGTAGGGCGTAAACATGACATAACTACGTGCGTATAAACCAAGTATAAATGCGCCGATATACCAGCGTAAATCCATCATAAAATGATGGCCGAAAAAATTTATATAAATGGCACAAGCCGCCAAAGTTGCTAACCAATAAGGTGGGTGATGGCGAATTTTTAAATCAAACAGTCGCCATGCCTGAATAATATAACTGGCAACAGCTGCGTACATAAATCCGGTAAATAAAGGGATACCCAATATCTTGCTATAAGCAAAATCAGGATAAGCCCAAGAAGCACGGATGCGAGCGCCTTCAGGTAGTAACCAAGCCTGTATTCCAGGAGAAGTTTTGAACAGCTCAAATACAAATCCGATGAAGTGAAACAACATAATCGACTTAAATTCCTCCCAAGTTTCTAACTTGCCTTTCAACATCAGTACCTGAACAAGGAGGGCAAAAATGAGTAAGACATCGTAACGAGGTATTCCCAAAATTCCAGATTTTGGCACGGTAAACATGGCAATAAAAAACAAACCGGCAAACAAACATGCACGTGCTTCTTTTTATCCGAAGAACCAAAATTCAATAATAAAGCGGTGCAATCCTTTAAGTTGAGGCTGGTAGGGATGGTAACAGAGTTTATGGTCTATTCGTGTGAGCATAATGCGCCTGAGAGAATGATGAGATGGAGTGGTTTGCACAGGTCTCACATTGTCTTTATTGGGTACAACATGTCATGGCATATTGAGTTTATTCATTTTGGGTTAGAAGAAAACTTTAATTAGCAATCTCCTGATATCAAAACTAAACTGAAGCTGAATCTTTAAACGATGATATAAATAGAAAGGTGAATAACATGATTAATTCCTACTGTTGAGTTTTTTATCTCAATTATTTCACGCCAGTTTGTTGTAGTACGTCTTATGGAGCAGTAGGGAACTGAAACTGTATGTAGTTTTCGTTAACTGCGGTTTAAGTTTTTCTGTGTTATATCATCGTGGGCGATGTGAAGATCGTTTGTCGGTAATGTTGTAGCTCATGAATGGAATCTTTGATGTCGTTTAGTGCTTGGTGGCTGCTTTGTTTATGATATTGTTTACTGGGATACCAGCGACGCACCAGTTCCTTTATGGTGGATACATCCAGATTGCGATAATGGAAGTATCCTTCTAGTTCGGGCATAAGACGAGCCATGAAACGCCGATCTTGACAGATACTGTTGCCACAAAGCGGGGATTTCTTGATAGGTACGTATTGACTAATGAAGTCTAAGGTCTGCGCTTCAGCTTGGGCTGTACTGTGGGTACTTTGCCGACAACGTTCCAGTAAGCCGCTTTTTCCATGATAGTGACGATTCCAATCATCCAAATTGTTCAGGATAGTATCAGATTGGTGAATGGCGATAACGGGGCCTTCAGCAAGAATATTAAGTTCGGCATCGGTGACGATGCTGGCAATTTCCAGAATGTGGTCATGTTGGCTATCTAGTCCAGTCATCTCTAAGTCTAACCAGATAAGGTTGTCAGGGTGTTGCATAGTTTTCGTGTCAGTTAGGGATTGTCAGTAAGTTGTTGTTTCCAACGGTAGATGAGTTCATGGGCTGCCCGTGGGCTGATCTCATCTGGATTGGTAAGGGATATTTCTGTAGCAAGCGCTTGTAATTTGGGGTCTATTATTGGGGGTGAGGAAGGTGAGGCGCTTTTTAATGGTAAGAGTTCATTTTGTTTGAGTCTAGGGCTGCCATGATCACGCTGTGTTTCTAGCTGACGTAATTTATGCGTAGCAGCATGGATGGTGTCTAATGGAACACCGGCAAGACGAGCTACCTGTAATCCATAGCTTTTACTTGCTGCGCCATTTTCGACGTGGTGCATGAAGATGATTTTATCTTGGTGTTCTACTGCCGCCAGATGAATATTTTTTATGTTTTTGTGTAGGTCTGCTAATTCGGTAAGTTCAAAGTAGTGGGTAGCAAATAGAGTAAGTGCCCGATTCTCTGTCGCGAGACGTTCGGCGGCTGCCCAGGCAAGAGAAAGTCCGTCGTAGGTACCGGTGCCTCGTCCTACTTCATCCATGATCACAAGACTATGTTCATTGGCATTATTCAGGATATTTGCGGTTTCTGTCATTTCAACCATGAAAGTTGAGCGGCCTCCCGCTAGGTCATCACTGGCTCCAATACGGGTATAGATGCGGTGGATACTGCCGATGGTTGCGCTTTTAGCCGGAACGTAGCTACCCGCGCAGGCAAGGAGAGTAATCAGCGCTGTTTGCCGCATATAGGTGCTTTTTCCCCCCATATTAGGACCGGTGATAATAAGTAATTGGCGTCGTTTGCTGAGTTCTAGATCGTTTGCTATAAAAGGTTCGTGGTTATGCTGTTCGACAACCGGATGTCGGCCTTGCTCAATATGAAGGTAAGCGTCGTTCCGTAGGCTAGGGCGGCAATAATTTTGTTTTTCAGCAAGATGTGCGAAGGCAGCAAAGGTATCTATTTCAGCCAGAGCGCGAGCACAGGCATAGAGGCTTTCACGTTCATTGGCAAGATAGGCTAAAAGTTCTTCGTATCGTTGTTTTTCCAGATTAAGTGCTTGTTCGCGTGCATGTAGCACTTGGTCTTCTAAGGTCTTTAGCGCATCTGTAATGTAGCGCTCGCTATTTTTCAATGTTTGTCGGCGTATCCAATGGGCAGGAGCCGACTCTCCTTGGCTACGGGGAATTTCGATGTAGTATCCGTGGACGTTGTTATAGCCCATTTTTAGGTTGTTAAGGCCACTTTTGCTTTTTTCTTCTGTTTCCATTTGCGCCAGAATACTGTGACTGTCGTGCGCTAAACGGTTCAGTTGATCAAGCTCAGCGTCGTACCCAGCGGCAAAAATGCCTCCATCTTTTAAAGTGAGCGGTGGCGTTTCTATAAGAGCGCGGGTGAGTAGGTCAGAGATAGGCGTTAGTGTGGTAAGGGCAGGGCAATGGGCAGCAAGTAATGCGGACTGATTTGCTGCAGATGAAAGAAGATGAGCCAATTCAGGTGTTCGTTGCAAGGTATCGCGCAACTGAGCCAATTCTCGTGGACGTGCGCTGCCCAGTGCAATACGTGTAGTAATGCGCTCTATATCAGCACTGTGGCGTAAGCGTTCTCGTAAGGTTTCTCGCTCACTGCTGGTGAGAAGTGCAGCAACCGCGTCATGGCGCGCTGTAATCGCATTGTGATCACGCAGTGGGCGATTTATCCAACGTTTGAGGTTACGACTTCCCGCAGGCGTTTGGCAATAGTTGATACTACCGGTAAGACTGCGTTGCGTGTCGCCACTTAGGGTGTACTCTAGCTCAAGGTTGCGACGACTTGCTGCATCAATAATTAGGCTGTCATCGCTACTTTCACGTTGCGGTGGGTTAAGAGGCGGTAGGTTTTTTTTGTGAGTATCGTGTAGATATTGTAAGAGGCAACCAGCCGCTCCAAGTGCTGGATCATCATCGCGAATACCGTAACCATCAAGTGTTTTGACTTGAAAATGCTGTAACAATAGGTTGAGTGCGCTGTCGTGGTCGAAATACCAATCGGGTTGACGTCGTGGCCGTTTGCTGAAAAGTTCTGGTAGACGTGCATTTTCAGGAATGAGCATCTCCGCAGGTTGAAGGCGCTCTATTTCGCTTCTGAGCGTATCCAATGTAAGCTGTTCGCTAAGACAAAAGCGAGCACTACTAATATCGGCCCAAGCCAGATAGTAGTGCTCATTTTGTGGCGCGAGACAGAGAAGGATGTTGTCGTGGCTTTCATCAAGCAGTGCTTCGTCTGTCAGCGTACCGGGCGTGATGATCCGTGTAACAGCGCGTTCAACCGGACCTTTAGCTAGTGCGGGATCGCCAATCTGCTCACAGATAACAGCGGATTGGCCTTGTTTGACCATTTTGGCAATGTAGGTATCAATAGCATGCACGGGGACGCCTGCCATGGGGATTGGTTTACCTGCAGACTGTCCTCTTGTGGTAACGCTGATACCGAGTAGTTCGCCGCCACGACGGGCATCTTCAAAGAATAATTCATAGAAGTCCCCCATGCGATAGAAGACAAGGGTGTCGGGATAATCTTTTTTGATGCCGAGATACTGTTGCATCATGGGGGTATGAGCACTGTGCATGCGGGAATGTGAGCTAAAATAAAAAGCGCAAGTGTATTCGATTTTGTCTTAAGGATGAAGGGGCTTTGTGATGGCGTTTGTTTATCCTTTAAGTGTTAGTTAGATGGTTTATCTGTAGGAAATTGGAGCGTTGTTTACAGTAATTTGAGAGAATACTGTAATGAA
>JAUMZX010000170.1:1679-4600 GCA_030527905.1 Cardiobacteriaceae bacterium | reverse complement strand
AAGGTGGGGAATCGCCCAGATATTGGGTATTTCAGGGATGATGATGCAAGAAAATGAGCAGAAAACAGGTTCATTTGTGTTGAAAAATGAATGAGTGGATGAGATGGAGGGTTTTGCACAGGTCTCATTTTATTCCGCTTTTATAGAAGTAATTAGCTGCCTATGCTCAACATCATAAGCAGCAAGTTTTCCACCCCACGCATACCCTCCGTCGATGCACGTGACATTTCCTATTATCTGTAATCCTAAACTTGCCCAATGCCCAAATATTTGATGCCAATGACACTGTTGTTGTACAGAAAACCATGGGGTCAGCTCTTGTGAATTTTGTGGACGTTCTTTAGCATGCAAGTTAAGACTACCATCCGCATTAAGATAACGCATACGGCAAAAAGCATTGACAGCAAACCGCCAATAATCCATTTTTTGCAGATTAGCAGACCATTTATTTGGCAAATCACCAAAAATTTCCCGCAAAAATTCACGATAATTATCGCTTTGCAGCTGCCGTGACACTGCATTACTCGCTTCCAGCCCCTGCATTATGGTCCACTGAGGAAACAGACCTGCATGCGTCATCACTGTTTGCAATGATTCATCCATATGTAATAACGGAAAATAACGCAACATATCTACCAGTTCTTCGCCATCATCCGCATCTAATATTTGCTGTGTTGAAGGTTGTAATTTATTTCCGGGAAAATGCTGTACTTGTACTAATAATGAAAAATCGTGGTTCCCTAATACAACCTTTTTGTAGGTTAATCCGCGGACGAAGCGTAGCACTGCTAATGCATCAGGACCGCGATTAACTAAATCACCAACAAACCACAACTCATCACTATCGTTATACCGAATTTTATCCAACAATCGTAGTAACGCATCATAATGTCCATGCACGTCTCCAATTGCATAAATCGCCATAAGCCTATCCTATCTTTATAATTAGCGTAGAGAATACATTTTACGGCAACTATCAATGAATATCCTTTTTAACGCGTTCTTACACATTCTTATGCCTTTCGCGTTCATTCGCCTGCTATACAAATCCAGAAACAACCCAGAATACCGCCATCATATTGCTGAACGCTTTGCTTTCAAATTACCTCCTGCACTTCCGAATACCATTTTAGTTCATGCCGTCAGTGTAGGAGAATTTATTGCCATCCGCCCGCTACTTGATAATCTTCTCGCAGCGTATCCTAAACTTAATCTGTGGATCACATGTACAACCCCTACTGGACGCGCGCAAATTAAACAGTTTCAGCAGAATAATCCACAACGCGTTATTTACAGTTATCTCCCTTACGACACGAAAAGAAATATCCAACGTATCCTTTTGCACATCCGCCCTTGCCTTATTATATTGATGGAAACAGAAATATGGCCCAACCTCATCTATCTCGCTAAAAAGCAGCATATCCCCGTACTATTATGCAATGCTCGCCTATCTGCGCGTTCATTACGTGGTTACTACCGATACGCGCGCGCTATATTACGCGAGCCACTAAAACATCTATTCGTTGACGCTCAAACCCGCTTTGATGCTCGCCGTTTCCATAAACTAGGCGTCCCCGCAGACCATATCAACATTATTCCAAACCTGAAATATCAAGCCCCTATCAAAGAGAATACACGCAAAATAAATTTCCCTCGCCAATCGCTGACTTGGATTGCTGCTAGTACTCATACTGGGGAAGACGAAACGATTATTGCAGCTCATTGCTTACTACAAAAAACACACACCGATGCCTGTCTGATCATTGCACCTCGTCACCCCGAACGTCGCGATACAATTACAAAAATCATCACAAAATTTGGCTATAGACCTAGATTATGCAGTCAACAAGAAAGCATATCTGAAGCAAAGGACATCCTTATACTAGATACCCTCGGGGAACTTAAAGATTACTACCACATTATAGACATCGCATTTATTGGTGGTTCATTGATTCCACATGGCGGACATAACCCGCTAGAAGCGCTACACGCAGATAAACCCGTTATATTTGGTCGCAGCATGTACAACTTTCAAAGTATTCGCGACGATCTCATTCGCCAACCTTTTGTACGAGAACTTACTGACAATAGTCCACAAACTTTAGCAACGGCAGTAATCGCACTCTATAACCATCCGGAAACAGATAAGATCCATACTTATATGTCACCCTACCAAAATATTATTAAACAGCACCTGCAACACATAGAGCGCTTGCTAAAGTGAACGAAAGGCAACCCAACAACACATTGCTCAAACTCCAACAGCAAGGTACATTACTCATAGTTTAATTTGTATTTACCCCAATGGAGCATTTCTTATGAAAAAAAACCATAAACTTAGCGCGTTGCTTATCGCAACATTGCTTACCGGTTGTAATTCCCTAAATAGCCCTAGTACAACAACCGCACCACCAGCAGACCCAGGGAAAACGGAACAACCTGCGGCTACGCATGATGCATTTAAAGGAACATACAATGGTGTTTTACCTTGCGCTGACTGCGACGGTTTACAAACCACGTTAATTCTGGATGGTGCTAATAATTACAGCATCCAATCACAAAAGCTGGGTAAAAACCAACAAGTCAATGATGCACATGGTATCTACCGTGTAACCACCGATAAACAGTATCTGCAACTAGACAACAATGCTAGCAACCTTACCTTCTTTGTTGGTCAAGGCTTCCTTGAGGTCAGACTACCAGACGGTAGTAAAGGACAACGTCCATTGCCAGATGAAAACTATCGCCTTAAACGCCAATAACTTAGAACAAAAAAGCCGGAGATGATTCTGGCTTTTTTTATTAATTATACTCATAATCAAAAACTTACTTATAGCAATAATTTTATATTGCGAATTATTATTATCTGTTAGAAATTACCGCGTTGTTTACACTTTTCGCTTTTGCATGAAGACCAGTTT
>JAUMZX010000170.1:0-1614 GCA_030527905.1 Cardiobacteriaceae bacterium | reverse complement strand
GAAAAGCAACAGACTCAAAAAAGTGTAAACAACGCTCCGATTTCCTACATATTATCCATAATATCATTTTAACTTTCTTTGACTATCGGAAAATCCATGAAAAAACTTATCCTTTGTTCTTCATTACTTTTGGCGGTTTCCGCTCAGGCAGTCAACCTAAATCTGGAATTGACCATTCCCGAAATCAAAAGCAGCGAATACCATCGTCCTTACATCGCCGTCTGGATTGAAGATAGCGATCACAAACTCGTTGAATACCTTAGCTTGTGGTACAACATAAAAGGTAAAGAAGAAAACCCCAAAGAAGGCATGAAATATCTGAAAGAACTGCGCAACTGGTGGCGTAAAGGTGGACGCAGTTTGAAGCCATTACCTGATGCCATCACAGGAGCAACACAAAAGCCAGGCAAACACAATATTGAAATCAAATCAGATGATCCACGTCTAGCAAAACTCAAAGATGGCAAATACACGCTCATGATTGAGGCCACTCGTGAAGAAGGCGGTACAGAAAACCTGAGTATCCCTTTCACGCTGCCTATTAAAGAGAGAACCGAAGCAAAAGCTAGCGGTACATCAGAACTAGGCGATGTTAACCTTACCCTCACCCCATAAATTTTAAGGACACAACCATGAAACGTACAAAAATTGCTATTCTTTGCACCACATTGGTGATTGCTGGTATGGCCAGTGCCCACAATGTCTGGATACGTCCTAGTTCAACGCAACTCGCAGGTGAAAGTGACTACGTTACTATTGATGGCGGTGGTTCTGACTTCCCGTTTGATGTAAACCACCGCGGTCGCCCAGCTGAAGGCTTACATGCTTATGACCCTAAAGGGAAAGAAATCGAAAAAGAAAACCTGATGGTTGGTAAATTGCGTACCAGTTACGATGTAAAACTCAATCAACAGGGTACTTATCATTTTACTGATGGCTTGGAATACATCCAATTCAACTATCCAGATGAAAATGGCAAATCCGTTCGTTGGCGCGATACACCAGAAAAATTCAAAAAAGAAAATCCAATGGCCGACAAAAAGAGAGAGAAATTCAAGCAACAAAGCTGGAATGTTGAAACTTTTGTTACCCTTGGTGAACCCACTAGTGAAGTATTAAAACCTGATAGTAAGGGGTTGGATATTGAATATCTGACTCATCCAAATGAGCTATATGCAGGCGAACCTGCTCGCTTTAGATTGCTATTTAATGGAAAACCATTACCTGATAGCCACGTAGAAATTGCCCGTGACAGTCTGCGTTATCGGGAAAATAACCTTATTACGCTAAAAACAGACAAAGATGGCGTTGTTACCATCAACTGGCCTGGCCCCGGCATGTACTGGCTCTACGCCGAACATGAAACAACCAGCGATCTGGCCAAAGACGCGCCCTACTCGCTCAAATACGCCGCCGGACTCGAAGTCCTGCCGTTGTAATTGCAGACACAACTCACAAAAACAAAGCCACCCAACGGGTGGCTTTTCAATGCGCAGAAACCGTTACCGTTACTCGGTTACCTCGCCACGGTTGCCATAGAACAAAGCCTTCACGTATAAATCGAGACCTGTGCAAAACCCTCCAACTCATTCACTCATTCATTTTTCAACACAA
>JAUMZX010000169.1 GCA_030527905.1 Cardiobacteriaceae bacterium | reverse complement strand
AATTGGGCATCCATGCAAAAAGGAAAAGTGTAAACAACGCGATTAATTCTTACATGTTATGCAAAATATCCAGAGAAATATATATGTAAGTCCTCAAGTAGAGCTTATTGATTTACCTACTATCAAAGCAAAAGGAATCACGCAGATTATTTGTCATCGACCTGATGGCGAGGAACTCACACAACCTTCATTTGAAATGATTGCTGCAGCTGCAACAGAACAAGGTATTCGTTGTTTGTATCTGCCGATTTCTGGAGGCGTTTTTCCGCCTGAGGTTATCCAAGAAACCTATAACGCCTTAATGAAAGATGAAGCAACATTGATGTATTGCAAAAGTGGTATGCGGAGTACCGTCGTATGGGCATTGGGCGAATTAGCGGCGGGTCGTGATGTGAACGAAATTATCCAGACGCAGCTATGGCAGGTTACGATCTAGAACCGTTGCGTGGGCTTCTGCAAAACGAAATGTGATGAACAGAATTTTGCCGCCATTGCAGCGGTTAATTCTTTATAATGCACGACTTTTTAGGCGAGAGGCTTATGCAAATTCACCGTTGGCAGCGGTCATTGACCTTGCCATCGCCCGTAGCGCTAGCAATTGGTAACTTTGATGGTGTTCATCGTGGGCATCAGGCAATTTTAACGACATTGGCAGAACGGGCGAAAGAACAACAGTTCGTGAGCATGTTGCTTAGTTTTTTTCCGCACCCTAAAACGTTAATCACGGGACACAGTCCTTCTATTCTTACACCGCTTCGAGATCGTGCATATTGGTTAGCGCAAACGCCGTTACAGCATTGGTTGCTTCTTTCTTTCACGCACGTATTGATGCAGAAAGAGCCTGAAGATTTTATTCGTGATTATTTATTGCCATTGCGTTTAGGCTATCTTTTGGTCGGCGATGATTTTCGTTTTGGCTATCGTGGTCGTGGTGATTTTTCGTTATTGCAACGTTTTGCCGCACGTAGTGGTTATCAAGTCGAGTCATTACAAACGGTAATGGCGAACGGGACGCGCATTTCCAGCTCGCTCATCCGCACAGCATTAGCAGAACACGATATGGAGCGGGTTCGCCATTTATTAGGGCACGATTTGACCTTCACAGGGAAGGTGCAATATGGCGCAGGTCGGGGACACGAGTTACGCACGCCAACAGCCAATTTACACCTACCCGATAACTGGTGTTTACCAGATGGCGTCTATGTGGTAAAAGTAGCTACTTTGCCGCAGACGACTTTACATTGGGGCGTTGCAAACGTAGGAACAACGCCAACTTTTCATGGTAAACGGCGCAAATTGGAAGTTCATATACTGGGACAAACAGAAACACTATACGGACGCACATTAAGGGTGCAGATCATGCATTATTTACGCGATGTGCAACAGTTTGCTGACGCAGACGCATTAAAGAACCAGATTCGGCAAGACATTCACAACGCACAGGCATATATCAATCAGGAATCCCATCATGGCAGACTATAAAAATACTTTGAACCTTCCCGAAACGGATTTTCCGATGCGCGGAAACTTACCGCAGCGTGAACCGGAAATGCTTAAATTCTGGCAGGATAATGATATTTACGCTAAGCAGCGTGCCGCTTTTGCAGATCGCCCTAAATTTATTTTGCATGATGGTCCGCCTTACGCGAACGGTTCTATCCATGTTGGACATGCGCTTAATAAAATTCTGAAAGATATCATTACAAAATCCCGCCAATTACTGGGTTTTGATAGTCCCTATATCCCGGGTTGGGATTGCCATGGCTTGCCGATTGAACAAAAAGTAGAACAAAAAATGGGTAAACCGGGCAGTAAAGTAAGTGCTAGCGAATTCCGAGCGGCTTGTCGTGCTTTTGCCGCCAGTCAAGTAGAGCTACAGAAAGCGGATTTCATTCGATTGGGCGTCTTTGGTGATTGGGCGAATCCTTATCTCACCATGCAACCACAAACCGAAGCGGGTATTGTGAGAGCTTTGAGAGAAATTGTGGCGCATGGACATGTTGTGCGAGGCTTTAAACCCGTGAACTGGTGTTTGGATTGTCGTTCTTCATTAGCCGAAGCAGAAGTTGAATATGAAGATAAAACCTCAGAATCAATAGATGTTCGCTTTGCAGTGCGCGATGTTCCCGAACTGTTGCGTCGTTTCCATAGCGATGCGAAAGCGGATGCGGTAGATGTGGTGATTTGGACAACCACACCGTGGACATTACCAGCCAACCTCGCTGTAGCGATTCATCCTGAATTTGAATATGCGCTAATTGAAGGTGATGGACGATGGTTCATCATGGCTAAAGATATGATTGAGAGTGTTCGTTCGCGCTGGGAAACGCAAACCCCATGGACCGTGCACGCCAGTGTTGAAGGAAAAACACTAGATCGCCTCATACTTGCGCATCCATTCATTGAGCGCGACTCTCTGTTACTTTGCGGTGAACACGTTACGCTTGATGCTGGTACGGGCTGCGTCCACAGTGCGCCTGCGCATGGGGTAGAAGACTTTGAAATCTGTCGACAATATGGCATTGGTGTTGACGTCAATCCCGTATTGGCTGATGGAACTTTTAGCAGTGACACGCCTTACTTTGCGGGTGAGAACGTATTCAAGGCCAACCCAAAAGTTGTCGAACTGCTCAGAGAAAAAGATCGACTCATACATTATGCGCCTATCAAACATAGCTATCCGCATTGTTGGCGTCATCACAGTCCCACCATCTATCGAGCGACAGCACAATGGTTCATCAGCATGGACAAAGCAGGGCTAAGAAAAACGGCGTTAGATGGCTTAAAACATGTTCGTTTTACGCCAGAATGGGGACGTAGCCGACTGACCAACATGATAGCAACTCGCCCTGACTGGGGCATTACGCGTCAACGTTACTGGGGTGTGCCGCTGTGCTTCGTGCAGCACAAAGACACGGGGGAATTGCATCCTGATATTCTGAATATCATGGAAAAAGCCGCGACAGTGATTGCCAAAGACGGCATTGAAGCGTGGTTTACGCTAGAACTGGAAACGCTGATTCCAGCGGAAGACTGCACCCATTATGAAAAACTGAATGACGTATTGGACGTTTGGTTCGACTCCGGTAGCACGCACTACGCCGTATTGCGTACCCGTCCTGATATTGGTTACCCTGCAGACCTTTACCTTGAAGGCTCGGATCAACATCGTGGCTGGTTTCACTCCTCGCTACTCACGGGATGCGCGATTGATGGCAATCCGCCTTACCGAGGACTACTCACGCATGGCTTTACGGTAGACGAAAGTGGTCGAAAAATGAGTAAATCTCTCGGTAACGTCGTGGAACCGCAAAAAGTTATCAACAATCTAGGGGCCGACATCCTACGTTTGTGGGTATCATCGGCTGACTACTCTGCCGAAGTTAGCCTATCTGACAACATCCTCAAACAGCGGGCGGACGCTTATCGACGTATTCGCAATACCTGTCGATTCTTATTGGCCAACCTGCATGACTTTGATCCGACGCAACATCTCGTGCCGCATGACTCATTACTTGCGCTTGACCGCTATGCGATAGCGCGCGCCAATGATTTACAGAAAAAAATCATTCATGCCTATGAAAACTATGAGTTCCATCTTATCTATCAACAGCTCTTTAACTTCTGCGCCGTAGATATGGGCGGTTTCTACCTTGACGTCATCAAAGATAGACAATACACCATCGCAACCCATCATATGGCGCGTCGTAGCGCACAAACAGCCATCTGGCATATCCTAGAAGCAATGGTACGTTGGCTATCGCCCATCCTGAGCTTTACGGCAGAAGAAATTTGGCAGCATATGCCCGGTGAACGCGAACAATCGGTTTTCCTTAGCTGCTTTTACAATAATCTTTGTGAATACGATACGGCATTCAGCGCTGACTTCTGGGCTGAAGTCATTCGGGTACGAGAAGAAGTAAACCTAGCATTAGAAAATGCGCGCAAAGAAGGCATTATCGGCGGTTCACTTGAAGCAGCCGTACAAATTAGCGCGCCAGCAACGCTTTGTCAGATGTTGGCGCGCTTAGGCGATGAACTGCGCTTTGTCTTTATCGTATCTGCCGTCAGCTTAGTAGAAGGCGATACCCTTCACATTCGGGTAGAAAAAGCGGCGGGAGAAAAATGCGAGCGCTGCTGGCATGTGTTACCAAGCGTGAACAGCATTGCGGATTACCCGGGACTTTGTCCGCGCTGCGTTGATAACATTGCGCATGGTGGTGAAGAACGGCATTACGTTTAAAACCGAGCTAACGCCAAAACATAAAGGTTCTGTTTTAATCTAGGATTGATATGATGATTGAAAATCAGATTTTCATAGTAATGACCTATCTACTAGGCGGAAAACGAATTTAGGCAACAAATATCGACTTTCTCTTTTGCTGCGTCATTCGCTTTATATGCATATGAAAAGCAATTGCTGTCCATACATAATTAAGAAAGAGCCAATATATAAAAATACCCACACCATCTCGTGGGTATTTTTATATTGAGCCATCTATCATCACAAAAAAATAGAATAGAAATATGCGGTAAGGAATACAAAAACGATTTACAAATAGAGACCTTTGCAAAACTCTCCATCTCATCCACTCATTCATTTTTCAACACAAATGAGCCTGTTTTCTGCTTA
>JAUMZX010000168.1 GCA_030527905.1 Cardiobacteriaceae bacterium | reverse complement strand
CATTGCCAACGGATATTGAGGGTTCTCATGGTATGAGACCTTTTGCAAAGGTCTCATTTTATGAATATGCAAAGTTTTTATAATTGAATGCGGTCGATTTATTATGTGTTATTAAAATAAAAGCGATTCTATATGAATCGCTTTTATTTTATGGTTAGGTGGATGATCAACAAATCAGCCTATCTTGGAGATGAACATTATGTTATTTTTCGAGATGAATATATTTGCTTGGCCAGTGATTCATCACATTTTCTTCATAGCCTTTTACATAAGGTTTGACGAGATGTTTAGAAACAAAGAAATATACAGGAATAAGGCTATGATTATCTATCAACCGTTTTTCCGCTTCTTGTAATAATGCAGTGCGTTTTTCTGCATCGGTTTCAGCGGCCGCGTCAGCAATCAGTTTGTCATATTCCGGATCAGCTAGGCCAATTGTATTGCTTCCGCCGCTAGTAACGAAGAGATCAAGGAAGGTGTTAGCATCATCATAATCACCTATCCAAGAACCGCGGAATATTTGCGTATTATATTCACGGCGATCATTAAGATACGCCTTCCACTCTTTGTTGATAAGGGAACTTTCTACCCCCAGAGCTTCTTTCCAGAGTGATGCAACGGCAATGGCAATTTTCTTATTGTTGTCATTCGTGTTATAGAGAACTTCCACGCGTAGAGGACTCTCTTTGCTGTAACCTGCCTCGCTATAGAGTGCTTTTGCTTTTTCTAAGCGCTTATTTCTATCCCATGAGGCATATTCAGGAACGTAAGGTTGGTAATGACTTATGCCCGGCACAACAAAGCTATAGGCTGGCATTTCGCCACTTGCCGTAATATTCTTTACAATACGCTCACGGTCAATAACCAAACTAAGCGCTTCGCGTAGTTTGGGGTTATCTTTAAATGGCGGTTTAGTGAGGTTATAGCCAAAATAGAAAGTTCCTAAGTAATTATAGATATGTAGTTCATCTTTCAGATTTTGTTGTAGCCATTTAATTTGTTCGTTAGGAACGTCTGCGGTCCAGTCTAGTTCATCAGCACGATAGCGTTGCAATTCGGCATTTTTATCTTCACTAACGTAGTAAATGACTTTGTCGAGTTGAACATTACCGGCATCATAGTATTTGTCCGATTTTTCTAATGTGATACGAGATTGCGGCTTCCATTCTGTCATTTTGAAAGCGCCGTTGCTGACGATATGTTCCGCACGCGTCCAGTCTTTGCCATATTCTTCCACGATATGTTTGGGAACGGGATAAGTCACCGCATTGACTAATAAGCTGATGAAATAGGGGGTAGGGTTATTAAGCTCTACTTTGAGCGTTTTATCGTCTATGGCACTAATACCTAGACTTTCAATTGGTGCTTTGCCTTCAGTAATTTCTTTAGCATTTTTCACAGGATACAAGAAGAAACTGTATTTGCTTCCAACGCTTGGATCAACGCCCCGTTGCCATGCATATACGAAATCTGCCGTTGTAACTGGTGTGCCGTCTGACCAAGTATTGTCACGTAAATGGAATATATAAGTTTTATTATCAGGCGAAGTTTCCCAGCGTTCTGCAACGCCGGGGATGATGTGAGCACCGGCATCTTCATCAATCAAGCCGACAAATATATCGCGCAAAATATGCATTTCAGGCATACCTTGTGCAAGCTGCGGATCCATGGTGGAAGGTTCAGAGTCGTTACTACGACGGAAAACAGTTTCCGCCTGCGCACCGCTAAAAGCGGCAAGCAGTACGGTAAACAGGAATAGGCGATTCATTATTATTTTTTCCTTATTTCTCTATACTGAGATATTTGGTGCGAACTTGTCCCATAATATTCGAATGGTACCCTTTAACGTAGGGTTTAATAATACTAACTCTAACATAGTGATAGAACGGCGAAGTCGTCAGTAAGAATCTGTTCTGCTTCATGTAGTTTTTTAGCTCGTTCTTTTAAGTCGAGAATCTTTGAGGCTTCTTTTAATTTTGCGTCGAAGTCAGCATTTAAAAACTGTGAGTGATTCATGTTGGAATTTTGTTGGAAAATTTCAAGGAAGGTATAAGGGTCGTTATAATCTCCCGTCCAAGCGTAGCGATAAACCTCAAAATTCTTCTGCCGCATATTCGCAAGCAATACCTTCCATTCCTGATTGACTAGCTCTGTTTGAACACCCAGCACTTGTTTCCACATGGCTGCGACAGCAATGGCTATTTGTTTATGCCTTTCATTTGTATTGTAGCTAATCGTTACTTTGAGCGGTTTTTCTTTGGAGTAGCCTGCTTCCGCATAGAGAGAACGAGCTAATTCAATTTGTGCTTTACGATCCAATTTGGCGTATGGCGGTAAATAGGGGTCGCTATTACTGGTTGCAGGCGGAACGACGCTGTAAGCAGGGATTTGACCATTTTTGGTTACTTTTTTGACAAGGGTTTCCCGATCAATCGCTATTGTGAGTGCTTCGCGAAGTTTTAGGTTGTCTTTAAATGGTGGTTTGGTCAGGTTAAATCCGTACCAATAAGTGGAGAGAAAAGGATTTACATGAACTTCGTTAGGATACTCTTTACGTGCTAAGTCAAAATCCTCAGTACTCGGTGACTCAAGATAATCAACTTCACCTGCGCGATAACGAGCAAAAGCAGTGCTGCTGGATTCGGTGGGGTAATAGATGACTTTGTCGATGGAGACGTGCTCTTTATCCCAATAGTTTGCCGATTTTTCAGAGACGATTGCATTATTGGGCTTCCAGTCAACAATATGATAAGGGCCATTTGTCACAATATGTTCTGGTCGTGTCCATTTATCACCATGTTGTTCAACGATTTTCTGTGGAACGGGGTAGGCTGAATAATGTGACATTAATTCGATAAAATATGGTACGGGGTTATTGAGTTCAATCTGTAAGGTTTTATCGTCCAGTGCTTTGACTCCCAATGCATTCAGAGCCTTCTCATTACCAGCAGTAATGGCTTCAGCATTTTTAACAGGATACAGAATGAAGGCATATTCACCGCCTGTGGCAGGGTTAACTGCACGTTGCCATGCATACACAAAATCACTTGCCGTAACAGGCGTACCATCGGACCATTTCGCGTTATCGCGGAGGTGGAAAGTGTAGGTTTTACCATCTTCAGAAACTTCCCATTTGTCGGCAACGCCACCAATTAACTCGCCCGTGGCAGACCTAGTGATTAATCCTTCGAAGTTATCGAAGATGATGCTAGTACCAGCCGACTCACTCGCTAATTGCGGATCAATACTTTTCGGTTCAGCGCCATTAGCACGCCGTAAGGTGGTTTCTGCTTGCGCACCTAAAGCCAATAAAATCAGAGAAGAGAGTAGTATCTTTTTCATAATGTATCCTCACGGCAGGTTATCAGAAATGAGAGAATGCATACTTTACGGTAATTCGTTTGTCAGGTATAGCAAAAATAAGCTGAGTTCATCATGTCATCTGATGTTATTTGTTGCCTTTGCCCCATAATCAGTGAATATGCAGCGTGAACATTACATATCATGAAACGTAATAAATTTAATTTAGGCTTTATTTGGGCTATATCTGCATAGCGTCAATATAATCTGTTATTAGGCGTAGAAGCGAGCTATCTGATGTAAATTATGCATATGAAATTATGAATTTTTTAGTTAACCCCATAACATCAATACGACATTTAAGTTGTAGGTTAATTTATTTAAAAATAGTGCGTTGATGATGGTTATAGTATGCAATATTCTTGGAGTACCGTTATAATTTCATTTTCTTATTGACGCAATTGCCATGCAAATTCTTTATCTGCTTATCCCGATTTCTATTGTGTTGCTGACCGCAGCTGTTTTTGCATTTCGATGGGCGATTAAAAACCATCAATTTGACGATTTGGAATCGCCTGGAATGATTCCATTGCTCGATGATCCTAAAGAAGAAAATCATTCTTCCCATCACCCTTCTTAATTATTATGTCTGCCACGGTTCTTTTGACGGCTTTTGCCACTGGTATTGCGGGTAGTGCGCATTGTGTGACGATGTGTGGTGGTATCAGTGTTTCTCTTGGTTTGGGAAGTATGCAAAAGCGCTTATTGCCTGTGTACCACATAGGGCGCCTTATCAGCTATGCGACGTTAGGCATAGTTTTTGGAAGTTTGTTTCCTTTATTAGGTATTCGACCAGAAAATCCTAATTGGGGTGTGGGACTACGGATTGTCACAGCGCTTATTATGGGATTTGTTGGCGTGCAAATTATTTTTGGTGTCAATTTATTACGCAGGTTTGAGCGCTATGGGGCACGTTTGTGGAAACCAATAGCGCTTTTTGTTCAAACATTACTGCCTGTTCGTAGTGGTAGCGATGCGTTGCTTCTGGGCTTTCTGTGGGGGTTGTTACCTTGCGGCTTGATTTATAGTGCGCTGGCGCTTGCGGTTGTGAGTAGTAATCCTTTACAAGCCTTGTTTGTGATGTGCGCTTTTGGATTAGGAACGCTGCCCGCAATGCTTCTGCTAGGTGTTTTTTCAGGTACGTTGATGAAAGCGCTCATTAGTGACGGTAGCCGTATGTTTTTAGGTTTCCTTGTTTTGTTTACGGCGTTATGGACTTTATGGCCTTTATTGTAATTACTGAGACCTGTGCAAAAACCTCCAACTCATCCACTCATTCATTTTTCAACACAA
>JAUMZX010000167.1 GCA_030527905.1 Cardiobacteriaceae bacterium | reverse complement strand
ATTTGTGTTGAAAAATGAATAAATGGATGAGTTGGAGGGTTTTGCACAGGTCTCGTTTTGTATTATTACCCACCTTTCCTACCTATAGGTTTGAAGCAAAAACACCTGTATGTAAAGTAAAAAGCAGACGTTATCGCCTGCAAAATACGGACAGAGTGCTATTAAAAGTACGCTCTAACAGCAAAAATCGTGAGCGTTGCGTTATTAGTAAGGATACTAAGCGCAAAGGTAAAAATTTCAGAATATGCTAAGTGTCATTCGTGCTTAAATGTCTGTAATACCTGTTTGAGTATTTGTATAGCATGATGAATTTGTTCATCACTAATGATTAATGGCGGAAGCAAACGCAATTTCTCTTTAGCCGTAAGCGTTAATAACCCTTGCTGCATGCATCGTTCTACAACATCTATTGCTTTAATGCCCTCTTCAAATTCTATTCCTAACATTAGGCCTAAGCCAGTTACTTCTTTAACCAAGGGCAATTGGGTAAGTGCTGTTTTTAAAACAGCTGCTTTACGAGAAACTTCAGCTAAAAAATCTGGTGTTAAACGGTCAATAACGATATTAGCAGCGGCACAGCAAACAGGGTTTCCACCAAATGTGGAACCATGATCTCCTTTCCCTAATACAGAACGGCATTTTTCCCCAAATAATACGGCCCCGATGGGTAGTCCACCTCCTAATCCTTTTGCGAGTGTGACAATATCAGGGGACAGATTAAAATACTGATAAGAGAATATTTTTCCTGTTCTCCCTATTCCTGTTTGTACTTCATCAATAATAAGTAATATATCTTGATCTTTACATAATTGTTGTAGTGCTGAGAGGTAATCAGCATGCAAAGTACAAATTCCGCCTTCACCTTGTACTATTTCGATCATGATGGCGCAGATATCATTTCTTTTTGCATATTGCGCTAAGGCAACAGTGTCATTGATGGGTAAATACTCAAATCCTTGTGTAAAAGGATGAAAGTATTGGTGGAACTTATCTTGACCAGTAGCTGCTAGTGTGGACAAAGTTCGGCCATGAAATGAATTCTCTAGGGTAAGAATGGTATGACGGCCTTCACCGTATTTATCGAAGCTGTATTTTCGAGCAGCTTTTATGGTGCCTTCATTGGCTTCCGCACCGCTATTACAGAAAAAAGCACAAGATAAATGGCTTAAATTAACCAGTTTTTCAGCCAATTGTGTTGCAGGCAAAGAATAGAAAAGGTTAGATACGTGTTGCAATGTGGATGCTTGCTTGCTTACCACCTCACTCCATAGTTTGTCTCCCCAACCAAAAATATTCGTACCAATTCCGCTAGTAAGATCCAGATATCGTTTACCGTCAATATCGGTTACTTCGCAACCTTCTCCTTGAATAAGGGTTATTCCAAATCGCGCATAATTTTGCAGTAGGTATTGATGGTCTAATTGTTCAATTTCATTATTTTTCATTTCCGCTTCCCTTGTTATAAAATAAAGTGCCGCACCCTTTTGGACTAAACATTTCTAATAAAATAGAATGTTCTACTCTACCATCAGTAATAGCGACCTCAGGCACGCCTTGTTTAACACAATCTACACAGCTATTAACTTTAGGAATCATACCGCCACTAATAGCCCCATCATTAATTAATTCGGGAATTTCCGCAATATCCAAATGCGATATAAGCGTGTCAGGATTATTATAGTCACGTAATAAGCCAGATATATCTGTCATGATAATCAGTTTAGCAGCATCTAAGGCAATCGCAATTTTGCTAGCGGCTATATCAGCATTAATGTTATAGATGATTCCTTGTGCATCTGAAGCAATTGTAGCAATGACGGGAATTAGACCTGCATTCATTCCTAATTGAATGAGATTGCAATTCACTTCCTTAATTTCGCCAACATAACCTAAATCTTTTGCTCTTTGACTTTTTTCTGCTAATAGCATCTGGCCATCTACACCGCATAGTCCGATTCCTTTGTCACCAAGTAAAGCTACTAAATCTTTATTTACTTTTCCTGCTAATACTTGTTGCACTATAGCCATAGTTTCTTTATCAGTAACTCTAAGTCCATCGATAAATTGTGATTTTTTTCCTATGGCTTTTAGATTATTATCAATGTCTATACCACCGCCATGTACTAATACCGTTTTAACACCAAGCTGATTGAGCAATAACAAATCTTTCATCACGGCTTTTTTAAGTAAGCCATTAATCATGGCATTTCCACCATATTTTATGACGATGACTTTATCTTTATACTTATTTAAAAAGGGTGTTATTTCTTCCATTACGCTAGCAAGGGAATAAATTTTCTCATATTGCATTATTTATCTCCTTACTAAGAACGATAATCGCCATTAATTTTTACATATTCATAACTTAAATCGCACCCCCACGCTTGGCCAGAGTGAAGCCCATCATGTAGATTAATTAAAATATCGATTTCTTTTTCAGAAAGAATTTTTGCAGCTATTTCTTCACTAAATGGATGGTAAGCAGCATTTTTACAGACTAAAATTTCACCTTTTGCACTTTTGAGTGTTAACTCAACGCGATCAAGGCAAAAATCACCTTGAGTATAACCAATGGCACATAAAACGCGCCCCCAATTAGCATCTTCGCCGAACATAGCCGTTTTAAGTAAATCACTAGAGATGACACTTTTAGCAATATCTAATGCTACTTGTTTACTGGGCGCTTGACTTACTGTGCACACTAATAATTTTGTTGCTCCTTCGCCATCAGTGGCAATTTGACGGGCGACCCATGAACAAATATGGTGAAGCGCTTGGCAGAAAATTTTATAGTGATTATTTTCCTCTGAGATTAAAGCATTATTTGCTAATCCATTCGCCATAATGCTTACCATATCGTTCGTGGATGTATCACCATCAACACTAATTTGATTTAAGCTTTCTTTTACTTCTGCTTGTAAGGCAAAATTTAACATGGAGGGGCTAATAGCTACGTCTGTAGTAATAAAAGTGAGCATGGTTGCCATATTAGGATTAATCATGCCACTGCCTTTGCACATTACCCCCATTTTGCAAGTGATACCATCAATTTCAAATGAGATCGCATATTCTTTCAAATGCGTGTCTGTTGTCATGATGGCTTCTGCTGCTTGAGTACCACCATCGATACTGAGTGCGGCAACTGCTTCTGGAATACCTGTTATAAAAGGTTCTAATGATAATGGTTGACCAATAACGCCTGTAGACGCAATAACAATATCTGTTGCTTTTAAGCCAGTAGCATTGGCAAGTAATGTGCAACATTGTTTCGCTATTTCTATTCCATCCGCATTACAAGTATTGGCATTTCCACTATTGCAAATCATCGCTTGGCTATACCCATCTTTGATGTTCTGTTTAGTGACTAAAATAGGCGCACCCTTTACTTTATTCATGGTATATGCAGCGGCAGTAGCACAGGGAACAGTGCTCAATATTAAGGCTAAATCTAATTTGGATTTATTCCTGCGAATGCCACAATGTATGCCACTCGCCTTGAATCCTTCAGGAGCTGTAACGCCACCTTGTATAAATGTATTCATTTTATTATCCCCTTTATTAAAGCGTGGTGGTTATATTAAAGGACTAATCCTTCTATTTCATTTCTGCCTAGCATTAGATTCATGCATTGAATCGCAGCGCCTGATGCACCTTTACCTAAATTGTCAAAATTCGCGCAAAGTAATAATTGTGAATTATTTCCAGATATGAAAATATGTAAGCTATCTTTACCAGCAAGTGCATTAGCCTCTAACATACCATCAGAAGGAAGGTCTTTATAGATATGTACAATATCGCTATTTTGATAATAGTCTATGAATAATGACGCTATAGATTGGGGAGAATGATATTGTTCTGGTAGGACTTCTGTTAATAGCGGCATTGAAAATAAAATGCCATTACGATAATTACTCACAATAGGGCAAAATATGGGAGGTCGCAACAAATCTGCAATCTTTTGCATTTCTGCTAAATGCTTATGTTGCATGGTTAGACCATATAAACGGGGTGCGGTATATTTAGGAAGTGTTTTATGGGTCTGATACTCATCAATCATTTTATTGCCACCACCTGAATAGCCCGTTATTGAATGGCAACTGAGTATGATATCCTTTGATACAACACCAGTCTCTATGAGCGGGCGTATAAGAGACAAAAAACCTGTTGCATGACAGCCCGGGATGGAGACACGCAGTGAATTTTTAATCCGCTCTCGCTGTCCGTGTAATTCAGGGAAACCATATGTCCAGTGAGTGGAAACACGATGGGCTGTTGATGTATCGCATAGATTTGCCTCAGCGGGAGCCATGTGAGCAATTTCTTTCGCAGCATCATCAGGCAAACACAGGATAGTTAAATCTGCTTCTGTGATTTTATCTAAACGAGCATGAATGTCTTTACGGCGTTTCTCATTAAGTGTTAGTAATTCAATATTGGGGTCGGCATTCAATCGTTCATAAATTCGCAGACCTGTTGTGCCTGCAGAACCATCGATAAAAACGCGATGTCTATTCATTCAGTCTCCCCTATCTATAATATTAGAATTTATAATTATTGAAATTAACCCATAGAAATTAAGCTTGTCAATAATTTTGTTTGTATATGAAGCCGCAAGAAATAATAGCTTTGAGACCTGTGCAAAACCCTCCAACTCATTCACTCATTCATTTTTCAACACAAA
>JAUMZX010000166.1 GCA_030527905.1 Cardiobacteriaceae bacterium | reverse complement strand
ATTTGTGTTGAAAAATGAATGCGTGGATGAGTCGGAGGGTTTTGCACAGGTCTCACTATATAAGTGTTACCGGTAATCCTTTTATCCGTTTTTCCTGTTTCTGGAAAAGCAAAGGCATACTCTCAATATTTCATCAACGGTAGTTCCTTAATCTTGCCAGTAAGCGTGTGTTGCGTGGTCAAACGTCTTTGCGTCGCTTGTCGTACCACACGCTATCCGCTGTCGCGCGCGCAACCCGCTTACCGCTACGTTTTGCGAGCGTCAGTAATCCTAATCCCAATATCAGCGCGGTCGCATCAACACCTAATGACGCCATATCATGATGCGCAAAAAGATGCAGAACGCCCACGCTCCCCAGCAAGCTACTGCACGGAATGGCCAATACCATCCATGCAGTGCAACGTATCAGAACCGGCGTAGCGCCACCGGCACCACGATATTGCGCATATAGATTAAATAATAAGAAGACACTGTAGTAGCTGGCATAACTGAGGTTTTCCGTTTCATAGGGCAAGCTGTATAACCAACGAGCAGCTAATAAAGTTGCGGCAATACCTGCAATGGTTCCTGCGCCCGTTCCTATTGTTAAAGCTGCAAGGATATGGGTATCACGACGATTTTTTTGCTTTCCGCGCGCTGGCCGTTTTTCCAACCAGAGCAGGTTACCCGTATAGAACAAGGCAGCTCCCATCAGCCCCAATAGGAAATAAATCCAGCGAATAAATACCCCGCCGTAATCGCCAAAATGTAGGCGAAAGAAACTGTCGATGATATTGACATAGGGGTTATCACTAATATTGTTATACCGCCATTTGCCATGATAAGGATTGGCAATAACCACTGCGCTACGTGTTCCATTTTGCACACGCCCTTGCATATAGGCACTGGCAGCAGCTTCTTTCTCAAGGTTGCTATAAATAATACTGTCCATTTGAAAATCAGGCCGTTTGCGCGCAATAGCTTCCTGAAACGCCTGCGGCATTATTAAACGCTCCAGATTGACTGCGCTCTTTTCCACAGCGGGTGGGCGGAGGTTTTGCATTTTTGCCTCTTGCGGTAACAAGGTATCCATGCCGAGATAAATCGAATCGTGAAATGCAAAGACAACAGTTGTCGCAGCAATCACGATGTGAAAAGGCAAACTGGTCAAACCTAGCAAGTTATGGCTATCCAGCCAAGCCCGACGGGGACTTTTATCCGTTCGCAACGCAAAAAGATTTGCAAGCAATGTGGGCAAAAGTAGGATGGTGCCAGATACCAATGCCAAGGTGTACATGACGGCAATCACGCCCATAATAAGTAGCCCTACGTCTTCATCGCCAAGGTGTCCCGGGATTCCCGCTGTTTGATGCAGTTCGTCCATAAAATCACCCAGCGCGTGTACCTTAAAGTCGTATGTATCAAGCTCGCCATTCGCATTGAGGAATGCCCAATGTTGCGCTGGTTTTTGATGGCCTTTGCTGTCTCCCCAACTGAGTGGCGATGGCCTGAGTGAGTCCGTTTGAAAATAAATTGCAAATCCATCTGCTGCTTCGGGATGCGCGTATAGCACTTGTCGAATCAGGTCAGGGAATTTATCAGCATTAACCGGCTGTACGGCTTGAGGTGGCGTTGCCCAGCGGTTTAGTGCTTCAGAAAACAGCGTGAGGCTCCCTGCGATAAAGCAGATATAGAGAAAGAGACCGCAAATGATGCCGCACCAGGTATGCAACGGTAGATAAGTTTTAAGGGTATGCGTGGAAATACTCATAGTGCAAGGCAGTAAAGCAGAAAAGCGATAAGATCGGCAAACAGCAATACACCGCAAGCAGTCCGCCCATTTTTCAAGAGAAAGACGCCAGAAAGAATAATGAGCCAAATGAAAGCAATCAGCCACATCGCGAGATAGCGTACTTCTGCACCATCAGCCCGTCGCCACAGAAAGAAGGCCGTCCCCAGAAAAAGGCTACAAGGAAAACCCAGCAATAAAGCAGTAACCGTTTTTTACGTGTAAGCCGCCTGCTGTTCCCCGCGCCACAGGTTGCGCCATATATTCTTTAGCGCTATACCCATTTTTTTGTTGAGATACCGTAGGACTCTGAAACGCTTCATATAAGTCGTGCTATTAAGATAGCGGCACAAAGGTAACAGTGGCCAAAAACCAAACCAAAATAAGCTGACAGCAATCAAGACAAATATGCCATATCCAGCAAAAATCAGGACATAAAACAGCAAAGCCGCAACGAAACAACGCCATGCCATTTCTTTGGCATATACTCTAGCCAATGGTATCCGTTGCCATTGCTGTTGCGGCGCAGCACGATACAGATACAAGCAAGCCAGCGCATTAAACGCCAGCGCAAGAAAGAGACTCAAGAGATAAAGCATGGCAATAGTGCAGGATTCTTTATTATTTAAATGAGAACGCTTTTTATCATAACCGCATCAACATTGCTTAACTTTTTGTTCGTGCGGTCGCATAGATCGCGATTGATATTGACCAATAGCACAATACTGATTGCCGTTGTACAAGAAAAGCCCGCTTACGCAGGCTTTTCCTTTTCGATTAACACTATCCGCCCTAAAGACTAGAAAATTCCTAAACGGCCTTGAGCATACTGCGTCCGTCTACTACTTCGTTAAGAAGATTCGTTGTCTTATGCGAAGGTTCGTTTAATTAACTGACCGATTTCTCTTCTTTCTTAGGTTTGACCGGAACGGCGTAATTATACGCAACCAAAGCAACCACGATACCTATTACAATCGCGGTAATCGCCGTATGTCCCGTTTTTGTACTTAATTCTCCCAAGATAATTCCCACTACGCCGAAATCAGCATCAGAGAATGTTGTGCTGGCAAACCCGAGATTTCCTAATACTGGCAAGAGCCAGACTGGCAAAAATGTAATCAGTACGCCATGCAAGAATGCACCAATAGAGGCACCAAGTCTGCCACCCACAGCATTACCGAACACACCCGCAGTCGCGCCACAGAAAAAATGCGGTACAACGCCGGGCAGAATCAATACCCAATTCAGCTGCCCCAAAAGAAACAGACCAATCAACCCACCGACAAAGCTGGATAAGAAACCAATTAATACGGCATTAGGCGCATAAGGGAAGACGATAGGGCAATCCAAAGCTGGTTTTGCATTCGGTACGATTTTTTGCGAGAAGCCAGTAAACGCAGGGACAATTTCTGCCAGTATCAACCGTACCCCTTGCAAGATAATAAATACGCCTGCGGCAAATGTGATGGCTTGAATAATGGCCCAAACGAGAAAATTTTGTCCTTTGGCAAATTTCTCGCCTTCTACAAAATCCTGACCCGCAGCAATGACAAGCACCAGATAGATAACCATCATGGTCAGCGCAATAGAGACAGAACTATCACGTAAGAAACTAAGATTCTTTGGCAGATTCATTTCTTCCGTTGAGCGTGATTTGCCACGCAGCGCCCGTCCTACCAGACCAGCAAGCACATAACCCGTTGTTCCAAAATGTCCAAATCCAACATCATCGCTGCCTGTAATGTCGCGCATAAACGGCTGCGCAATATAGGGGAAGAATGCCATGACCAGCCCCAGACTGATTGAACCAACCAAGACCAGCATAAATCCTTCAAACCCAGCAACAACAAGAATGACGGCAATCATACATGCCATATAGAAAGTATGATGCCCTGTCAGGAAGATGAATTTTAGACGGGTAAAACGAGCAATCGCAATATTGGCTACCATACCAAACGCCATAATCAGAGCGGTGGCTGTCCCATATTTCTGTAAGGCAGTGGACACAATCGCCTCGTTATTCGGAACGACACCTTGCACATTAAAGGCTTGTTGGAAAATATCCCCCAGAGGATTCAGCGAACCCAATAGAACCGTGGCACCACCACCCAAAACAATAAAGCCAAGAATCGTTTTAATGGTTCCTTTGATAATATCGGGAGTCGGTTTTTTCTGAGCAATCAAGCCTATCAGCGCGATAATACCAACCAGAATAGACGGGACTTTAAGAATATCAACAATAAAATCAAGCAGCGCTTTCATGATTCATGCTCCTAATCCTGATGAAAATAGACTGCTAATTTTTGTTCAAATTCGGTCGCGTTCACCAAATTGGTAATAACAATAATCTTACTCCGATCAATACTCGAACTATCAACAATGTCTGCCCCCATGACAAACAAATCAGCATCGTTATCGGTTGTGATAGAAAGATCAGAGTGACCAACCTCCGCCTCAATTCCCAGTTTGGCAAGCGCTTTTTTTATATTCATTTCCATCAGGAAGCTACTACCCAGTCCATGCGCACATACGGCAAGAATTTTCATGTGATTGTCTCCTGTTGTTTAAAAAAGGAAAACCAAAGATAGACACGATACGCTCACATCTGTTTGTGGTTTTATGAATATCATAGCGCAAAATTCCCCACAATTTATGTTTTTATACGGATTGGTTATCACTATTTCCT
The DNA here is from genome assembly GCA_030527905.1 of Cardiobacteriaceae bacterium. Classification (GTDB taxonomy): domain Bacteria; phylum Pseudomonadota; class Gammaproteobacteria; order Cardiobacteriales; family Cardiobacteriaceae; genus Cardiobacterium. The sequence continues at coordinate 271 of JAUMZX010000166.1, read as the reverse complement.
CATGGAGTGCCACACCTATAAGTGCTTTAACATTTTTCTGTTCCAACATCCTGTTGCTGCTTGCGGCAGAATAAATCCTCTAACTTTGAGGTTGCTTGTCGTTCAAAGAGAAAATTTTTGGATATACACGTCGTTTTTTAGCGCAATAAGTCGCGAGATACTGGCTTTTTAAAAGGGGCTGTATTAGATTAGCAGTTATGTTACCCTCTGAAAATAAAGATAACCAACTGTAAACTATCAAAAAAGATACAAAACAAACTGCTAGAATTTT
>JAUMZX010000165.1 GCA_030527905.1 Cardiobacteriaceae bacterium | reverse complement strand
GGTAGCTTTGGCTTTCTTGGGAGTCCTGCTACGAAGACTGTGAACACGTTCTTAGTGCTGGCCTCGTTTAATCCCATTTGCTTGGCTTCTGGTGGGATATACATTAACGCTACCACTTTATCAATATCCCCAGTAAAAACCTCTTCAAAAAACGTTTTTGCCGTACTTTCTGGACCGTCACCCCAGGCGGTAAGCACGCCCATAAAAAAGAGCAACGATAATAAGCGCATCATTTTTTCCATAAATCACTCCATCTATTAATTAAAATTGTCTTTCTACACAGGATATGCAGTATAAAATTTCCACACCCTATTGCCAACGCATGTCTACCCTATATTCATTACCTATTATGTAAGTTCCGCTATGAAAAAATCCGCCCTAACTAGATTGGCGGTTAACCTGTACAAAATCACAACAATTCATCGCAATTTCATAGATGCGCTCCGCCATCACAATTCCGTTTTTGCAATGCGATAGCAGTATTTATGTCATATCACGACAATGAAATCCGTATATTCATCCTAATAATTCTGCGGTGTAAACCATCCGAGACCATAAAAATCTAAAAACACAACAAATTGATTTTAAAAAAATAAAAAAAATATCCCTTACTGCATAGTCATCTTTTCGTAGCAAATTGGTTTATACCCAAGCCAGTTATCCGTTATATTGACGACATAAACACAAAAAAAGGAGAAACTTCAATGTCAACCGCCAACCTAGAAGCGGCCATCGCATGGCTAAACGGTCTTATCTGGAGTCCCGTATTCATCTGGCTTTGCCTTGGTGTCGGGCTATTCTTTTCTCTCATGACCCGCTTCGCACAAGTGCGCCACTTCGCCGAGATGTGGCGCTTACTTTTTAGAACGGATAACAGCTCTGAACACGGTATTTCCTCTTTTCAAGCACTTGCTGTCTCGCTCTCTGGTCGGGTTGGGATTGGTAACATTGCCGGTGTTGCCGCGGCAATCGGTTTTGGTGGCCCGGGTGCTGTCTTTTGGATGTGGGTCGTTGCCTTTCTCGGCGCCAGTACCGCCTATGTCGAATCCACGCTTGGACAAATCTACAAAATTCGCGATACGGAAAGCACTGAATACCAAGGAGGGCCAGCCTACTATTTCGAGCGCTGCTTAGGCTGGCGCTGGTATGGCATCCTTTTTGCCATGGCCGCCGTCATCTCCTGTGGTCTCTTCTTACATGGTGCGCAGGCAAACGGCGTAACAAATGCCATGGTGCAGGTCTTTGGCGAAGGAACTCTCGTGAACAGTGGTATCGCCAGCGGTATTGGTACACACCGCCTCATTGCCACTGCCTTCATCCTCGTCTTGCTCGGATTCATTATTTTTGGTGGTATTAAACGTATCGCTAACTTCGCGCAAGTTGTCGTACCGTTTATGGCACTGGCCTACATCATCCTAGCGTTAATTGTTGTATTCATTAACATTGACCGCGTACCAGAATTATTCGGCATGATTATCAAAGATGCCTTTAATCCTGCCGCTGGACTAGGTGCAGCTATTGGTTGGGGCGTTAAACGCGGTATCTATTCCAATGAAGCCGGACAAGGCACTGGTGCTCACGCCGCCGCTGCCGCCGAAGTTGAACACCCTGTACAACAAGGACTCGTGCAAGCTTTCTCAGTTTATATCGATACCCTCTTTGTCTGTACGGCAACTGCGCTCATGATACTGATGACCAAACAATACAACGTGGTCGCCGACCAAACATTCAGCGGTGCTGGTACACAATACATCATCGCTAACTTGCGCGATGCCAGCGGCGTTATCCTAAACGTTGATCCCAGTTCGCCCGCATTTACGCAAAATGCCCTACATAGTGTCTTTGGTCATATCGGCCCCATTCTCGTCGCCTTTGCCACTTTCTTCTTCGCTTTCACCACCATCTTGGCTTACTACTATATTGCCGAAATCAATATCGTTTACCTCGCACGCAAAATTGGTTTTGGTAAAGGTACCACCATTATCGTCAAGATTAGTACGATGTTTGCTGTCGCTTATGGCTCTATCAGTAGTTCAGGCTACATCTGGAATATTGGTGATATCGGTGTCGGCATGACGGCATGGCTAAACATCATCGGTCTGCTCATCATATTCTTTACGCGCGGACGCCCAACCATCCGTGCCCTACGCGATTACGAACGCCAGCAAAAAGAAAACGTTGCTGTCTATACCTTCAACCCACAAGCGCTCGGCATTAAAAACGCCCATTTCTGGGAAGAACGCTGGCAAGCAAATCAAAACAACCGTCCGTCACAAGACTAACACTATCAGGCCGCCTTCTTGCAGGGCGGCAATTTTTTCTTTCTTAAAGAAACCGTTCGCGCGCAACAATGCCGCATGAACCACACATACGAAAAAACATGGCATAACCTGTATCCTACTTAGAAATAATCTGATTTTTTCAAAAGGAGTAGGTATCATTTGCGCCGTTTTATCGCATCATAGGAAACCAACATGACTATCACCGACACGCATCGCCGACTAGCGCTTACCATTAGCGGACTGGGAGCTTGGGCGTCCATTGCCTTCGCTTACTACTACTTAGAAAAAACCCTCTACCTCACCCCTTGTAACCTCTGCATGATGCAGCGTCTGGCCTTTGCGCTCATTGGTTTCTTCTTTCTGCTTGATGCCGCTTGTTGGCCACGCAGCACAGTCGGTCGCTATCTATTGCGTCTGTTCAAATACCTCTCCATTTTCTTCGGCATTGGCCTTGCCGCCCGCCATTTGTACATCCAAAGCCTGCCAGCAGAAGAAGTTCCTGCCTGCGGTTTCGACTTCTACACCATGATGGATAAAAGCCCGACAATCTTCCACGGCTTACTCAAAGCTATGCACGGCGACGGTGATTGTGCCGTTCCTGATACTGTCTTTCAGGGTACGATGCTACAGAATAGCTTACTGGACCTCCGTATCCCCGTTTGGTCCATGATTCTCTTTGTTGGCTTATTGCTCATTTGCGTCCTTTGCGAGCGCCCTAAAAAAAGCACGTACTAAAACTATGGCAATACAGTGCACCCCGCCGATTGCCACATAAATATCAGCAAGCTTACCTTCTTTGAGTCTAAGCATATGTGCTATGTCAGTGAGTATTCCGACCTCATGCTTACTATTTACGCCCGTACCATGGATTTACACCTTATGATAGATATCCTCTCGCCATCATCGGACATACCTATAGGAATTAGCAGACCAACACAACCGTCGCTCGCTACACCTTGATTCCCCATACCGTCATAACGCTCACGCCTACTAAACGCCTACTAAAGATGACTATGCCTTCCAAATCTCCCGCTGCCTCCTTACCGCATCCGTCCCTCTATGCGGCCTTATTTATCGGCCTAATGTGGGGCTTGATCGCCTACAATTTTCCCACCAAGACAACACTATTCTTCTTACTGAACGGTGGCATGGCACTCATGCTGAATTGGCCACTACTATGCGTTGAAGAAAAAACCGTTCGTACCGCCTCGCTAAGCACTTTTCTCATTGTCCTCACTACCCTTGCCTACAACATCATGTGTGGGGAATATCAAGATTTTACGGGTAATGAAGGCTATGACAGAGAACGATTCTACATTGCTGTCATTCTCTCCCTCGTAAGCCAAGGTGGTACTTTACTCATCTCCTGCTACTGTACACAGCAAAAAGGCATCTCTCCTGACCACAACCTCAGCCGTAACCTGCACCGCCTGACGCGAACCATACTGCTCTATGGACTCTTTGCAGGCCTAACCGCAATCATACTCTCTGCGGGATTTGCCTTACTCAATCTTGTCGATATCAATATCGTGTACATCTTAGGATATCCGGGCATGTCCATCCTTATCGGTCTATGCGCCGGCGCTTCACTTTATCCTCTACATCGTATCTCCCTTAGCGCCCCCGCGCGTGCCCTCCCTAGCCTTTCCTTTTTTCAATATCTGGCCATCTTTTTTGCTTGGTTTTATCTACTGGTGCTTCCGTTCACGCATACAGATAGTGATAGTGGTCAACGCCTGATCATCGCGGCCATTCTGTGGTTACTTGCGATTGCTCTGCATGACAATAAAGAACCGCGCATCCTATGCAACAGCCTATGTGCACTGACTGGTCTGATTCTGGTCATCATCAGTCTGCGCGGCATTACCATTCGTATCCATGCATACGGACTCACCGAACCACGTTGCTACATCGTGTCTCTCTGCATCGCACTGCTTCTTGCCCATGCTGGCCTTTTAGCAAAAATGATCTGTCTACAGCGAAAAATCGTCTGGGGACAACGCCTACATACCATCACCATTACCATACTCATCGCTTATGCCGCCATTCTCGCGCTTTTGCCGTTGCCGCATTTTGTGTTACATAGCCAGCTTGCCCACCTCAGCCGGCCAGATTTTGATCTAAAAACCTTGGATCACTCAAACGAATTATTTTTCTTCGACTACGGCACAGCGGGCAAAGACACACTTGCCGCCATTTACCGTGCTCATGGAAGCGAATACACACCAAAATCCATAGAAGAAACGGAAGACGGAAGCAACGAGACAATCAATCCAGAACAAGCTAGAAAAGATTTCTTTGCTGTTTTACAACGCTATCCTACCGACTTCGACATTCCTGATGATTTTGCTGATCACCTTATATCTACCTACTGTCAGCAAGGTAGAATTAATTGTAGGAAATCGGAGCGTTGTTTACATTTTTGAGATTTGTTTGCTTTTATT
>JAUMZX010000164.1 GCA_030527905.1 Cardiobacteriaceae bacterium | reverse complement strand
CTCATAGGGGATGTTGTTTGAGTTGTGGATGTCGGGGTAATGTAAGCGGTTTGGGACCTTTTGCAAAGGTCTCATTTTATGTATATTCCGTTTAGGCCTTAGTAAATGCGCTAGATAGGAAGTACCATTTTTTACTAGGTTTGAAGGTATCCGTAAGCGACTTGATTGCGCTTGTGTATAGTCAGCTTCTTAGTAAGCGTCAGGGTCATATAGGTATGAGAAGTGGGAGGATATCTTTATCTGTCTGTAAAAAAGCCCGTATGAGGCGGGCTCTTGCTAAGTTTCTGGGAGAATAATCAACGAATATCGTGGAAATTGCGTTCGTGCTTTTCTGCTATTTCTTTACAATCAATACATAATTCTGCAGTGGGACGTGCTTCCAAACGGCGGATACCGATTTCTTCACCGCATCGTTCACACCAGCCGAAATCTTTGCGCACAATGCGCTCTAGGGCGCGGTCGATTTTATGCAGCAGTTTTCTTTCTCTATCGCGTGTGCGTAATTCTAAAGAAAATTCTTCTTCTAGAGTTGCGCGGTCATTAAGGTCAGCCGTAGGAGCCCGATCATCGCGTAAATGTTCTTTAGTACGGTCACTATCGACCAGAATGTCTGCTTTCCAGTCTTCTAGCAATTGTGCGAAGTGCGCAAGTTGTTTGTCGCTCATATAGACTTCGTCCTTGCTGGGGGTGTAGTGTTTCTTTGCTTTGAATTCTTTAGCCATTTCGCTCTCCTGCGTGATGCGTATCGAAATTGGCGGGGCATGGTAGCCGAGCCCGCCAGCCTTGTAAATGTTTTTCTTGGTTAGGTAGAGGGTCTTAATTTCTGTACGGTTCTTTTACGGGTGTAAATAAGGACGGTGAAGTAGAGAAAGCCAGCAATGCTAATAATGGCTGGACTCACGGGTAAATCAGCTGTCCAAGCGAGAATTGTGCCGCAGGTGGTAGCAATCGTTGCGATGACGGCAGCGATTAGAACGCTATGTTCCGGTGTGTGAGCAAGTCGGTTCGCCGTGTTAGCCGGAATGATGAGCAGTGCGATAACGAGCAGTAGTCCAAAATATTGGACGGTGGTTCCGATGAATAAGCCGATAAGTAGTAAGAATATCAAATCATAGCTGCCGGTTTTTTTCGATTCAGTTTTGGCAATGGCGGGGCTGATGGTCATGAGTATGAGCGGTTGCCAGAGGTATTTGAGGATAAAGAGCGTAATGGCAGCCACGATGATAATGATGATGAGGTCATAGGCGTCTGTCGCAAGGATATCGCCAAATAAGTAGGACATTAAGTCTGTCCGGATATTTTCCATCGCTGAGATGAGTAGCACGCCAAGCGCCAATGCAATGTGCGAGAGACTGCCAAGGATGTTGCTGGGGTTGTCGCGTCCGCTTTTTTGAATAAGGTAAAGGAGGAGAACGAGTAGTAAGGTGATACTCCAGATGCCAATAACGGGTGGTAAGCCAAACCATAGCGCGAGCGCAATGCCCAGTAAGGATGAGTGCGAGAGGGCTTCACCAAAATACACTAACCGCCGCCAACCAATGAGTGCGCCAATTGGTGCGGCGGCAGTGGCTGTGACAAGTGAGCAAAGCCAAGGAATGAGGATGTAGTTGAGGAAAATCATTTTGTTGAGTAGTACATTCATAGATGGCTGTGGTTATGATGATGAGGATATATGCCTATGGTTTCTGGATGATGCATGTCACCGAGTAAGTGGAGAAAGTCCGGATTGTTGACGATGGTTTCAGGACTGCCTTGGCAGCAAATGTGGTGGTTGAGGCATAGGATGAGGTCGCTTGCTGCCATGACAAGATACAGATCGTGGCTAACCATGAGTACGGATGCTTGTTGTTGGCGCTGCCAATCGCGGATGATTTGGTAGTAATCACCAAGGATGACGGGATCAATTCCTGCGGCAGGCTCATCTAAAACGATGAGATCAGCGTTGCGCAACATGGCGCGGGCTAGGAGTAATCGCTGTGTTTCTCCGCCAGAGAGCATTTGTAATGGCGTGTCGAGTAGATGCAAGATGTCTAGGCGCTCTAGCCATAGGTTGTGGGTGAATTGCGGAATGTCTTGCAGAAAACGTCTTGCCGTGATGGGCAAGTCGGCAGGAGGGTGAAATTTTTGCGGTACAAAACTGGTTTTAAGGGGCTGCGCGCGGGTAATGGTTCCGCGACTTGGGCGAAGTTGATCCAAGATAAGCGCAAGTAAGGTGCTTTTTCCCGCGCCATTAGGTCCTACGATGGTCAGGATTTGGTTGCGGCTGATGCTGAAATTGATGTCGTGTAGAATATCGCGTCCATTGGCACGGTAGGCGATGTCAGTCAGGGTAATGAAAACGCTCATGTCGGAAAGGGTAAAAAATGAGGTTATATAATAACGTTTTTATGTGGCGGGGCAAATGTTGACGCGGATAAGTGTCGCTGTACCGCGGCCATTGCCGACGACTTTTGATTATATTTGTGCGATGCCGGTTCAATGTGGTGCAAGGGTTAAGGTTCCGTTTGGTCGTACGTATGTTATTGGTATTGTTGTCGCTGTGATGCCGTATGTAGAGCAAGATGACACGCTAAAACAAGTGGAGACGGTGTTGGATGAGCAGCCGCTACTTAATGACGCGTTGTTAGCGTTGCTGCATTTTTCTGCCCGTTATTATCAGTTTCCGCTTGGCGAAGTGATGCAAGCCGCGCTGCCGAAATGGTTGCGGGAAGGAAAAGCGGCTGTACGTCAGCTACCGCGCTATTGGCGTTTGACGGAAAATGGACAAGCGGCTTTGGCAACGCGTTTGGGGGAAAAGCAAGCGATGGTTCTAACGCAGCTCGCGCATGGCGAAATGGATGAAGCGCATTTACGTACGGCTTATAACTGTAGCGCAGCGTGGTTAGATGATTTGCAACGGCGTGGTTGGTTGGAGAGTAGGTCGTGTTGGCGTGGTGTGGTTGCCGATACGGTTGCAGCTCCTGTGTTGAATCGTGCGCAAACAGAAGTTTTGTCGGTATTGCCAGAATCGGGATTCTCGGTTTCGTTATTGGATGGTGTAACGGGTTCGGGAAAAACGGAGATTTATATTCGCTGGATTGAACAGTTGACGGCGCAAGGCGGGCAGGTGTTGTTACTTTTACCAGAAATTGGTTTGGTTGAAGCGATAGCCATGCGCTTGGCAGCACGATTAGGTGCGAATATCGCGTTACACCACTCTGGATTGGCGGATGGCGCACGGCTTGCGCAGTGGTTAGCGGTGCAAGCTGGAGATGCACGTGTTTTGGTTGGAACGCGTTCGGCAGTTTTTGCTCCGTTCGTGGATTTGCGCGCGATTATTGTGGATGAGGAGCATGATGGCGCATTTAAACAGCAGGACGGTTTTCGTTATCACGCACGTGATTTGGCGCTCATGCGAGCGAAGCAGGCGAATATTCCAGTGTTGTTGGGATCGGCAACGCCTTCTTTGGAAAGTTATCACCAAGTTTGGAAAGGCTCTTGGCAATATTTACGCTTGACGGAGCGAGCCACTGCGGTATCTATGCCGAAGGTACATATTGAGAACATGGATGGCGCGGCGGCATGTGATGGTCTTAGTCATGAGTTGATTCGTCATATGCGGCAAGTTCTTGCCAATGGTGGGCAGGTGATGCTTTTTCTCAATCGTCGAGGATTTGCCCCTTTGTTACGATGTGGTGCGTGTGGTTGGTGTAGCGAGTGCGAAGCCTGCGATGCCATGATGACGGCGCATACAGCCAGTGGTCTGTTGCAATGTCATCATTGTGGCCGACAGGAAGCGCTGCCTTCTCGTTGTCCTGCTTGTGGGAGTAGCAGTGAGCTGCATATGATCGGTTTGGGCACGCAGCGTTTGGAGCGAACAGTAGCGCAACAGTTCCCCAAAGCGCGTGTATTACGCATTGATAGCGACGCATTTACAACTAACCGACAATTCGAGGACGCGGTAGCGCAAATTCACAAAGGCGAAGTGGATATTATTCTTGGAACGCAATGGTTATCCAAAGGGCATCATTTTCCTCGTTTACAGTTGGTTGTAGTGGTGGATGCCGATCAAGCTTTGTATAGCGTTGATTTTCGAGGAGAGGAACGCTTGGCGCAAATTCTTGTGCAAGTAGGCGGAAGGGCGGGGCGAGAGCGTAGTGGGCAGGTTTGGGTACAGACACGACAACCACAACATCCTGTATTTTCTGTGCTGATACAGCCTTATGAGGTAACGGCACAGCGCCTTTATGAAGCGCGGCAACGAGCACAACTCCCCCCGCATAGTGCGCAGGTTGCCTTGATGGCGCGGCATGCTGATAGTGCACGCGTATTGCAGACGCTGACTTTTACGCGTGATGGCGCGCAGCAGGCAGGCATTGGTAAAGATTGGTTGTGGTTCGGACCGGCACCAGCGGTTATGCCTCGCAAAGATGGGCAGCATCGTGCTCATTTATTGATACAAGCGGCAAGCAAAGCGGCGGTGCAAAAGGAATTGCCACAGTTAGTGGCATGGTTACAAGCGCAAGGTAAGGCCTTTCATGTGCGTTGTGCAGTGGATGTTGATCCTTTCTGGCTGGAGTAACACATTGATATTGTTTATAGATAGCGAGCTTAAGTCATCGGCATACGATCATGTTTTGGGGATTTTATGCATGGCTGGTTTACGCATACTTCAATGACAACTTGAGACCTTTGCAAAAGGACCCCAAACCGCTTACATTACCCCGACATCCGCAACTCAAACAACATCCTCATGAG
>JAUMZX010000163.1 GCA_030527905.1 Cardiobacteriaceae bacterium | reverse complement strand
GTACGGCTTTTGGTGGTTCAGCGCCGCTTACTGTTATTGGTGGCTTTGGCTCTGCCTGCGTTGACGGTGGTACGGCTTTTGGTGGTTCAGCGCCGCTTGCTGTTATTGGCGCCTTTGCTTCTGTTTCGCTGGGTGACGGTTCGGGCGTGGAAGCTATCGGTTCGTCCACTTCTATGGGAAAGCCGTCTATGAACAAGTCATCTTCGAGCTGCGTTGCCGCTTCTTCTTTGATTACGGTATGATGCCGACTTTTGTGTTCAGGCAACCAAAAATCTACTGGCAATAACACATACATCGCAATCCCTAGAAAGCCAAGAAGGGCGAACCAAGGTAATAAAGATTTGAGAGTATGGTCGTTACGCAGGTGTTTCGGCATGATAACTGGCACTGAAAAATAGACATTTTACTGAATTTTGACGGAGGTACCATATGACTTTGGATGAGCAGCTAGCGTTGTTTCGAGGCGGTAGTGAAGATTTTATTGGTGAAGAAGATTTACTCACCAAGCTAAAGGCCGGGAAAAAGCTGCGTATCAAACTCGGTATGGATCCGACTGCACCTGATTTACATTTTGGTCATACCGTTGTGTTAAACAAACTCAGACAGTTCCAAGATGCAGGACATCAGGTACTCTTTCTTATCGGCGATTTTACTGCGCTTATTGGTGACCCAACGGGGAAAAGCGCAACCCGTCCACCATTGTCTAAAGAACAAGTGCTGGCCAACGCTGAAACCTACAAAGAGCAAGTATTTAAGATTCTTGACCCTAATAAAACAGAGGTGATGTTCAATTCGCACTGGATGGAAGCAATGTCTTCAACGGATATCATTCGTTTAGCCGCCAAATATACCGTGGCACGGATTCTTGAGCGGGACGATTTCCATAAACGCTACACAGAAGGGCGCCCAATCGCTTTACATGAATTTCTCTATCCCTTAACGCAGGGCTACGATTCCGTCGCAATGGAAGCAGATGTGGAATTAGGCGGCACAGACCAAAAATTTAATCTTTTAGTTGGACGCGACTTACAACGCGAATACGGGCAAAGCCCGCAAGCCATTATTACCATGTCGATTCTAGAAGGATTGGATGGCGTACAAAAAATGAGTAAATCGTTGGGTAACTATATTGGTATCTTTGATGCACCTAATGATATGTTTGGCAAAATCATGTCGATTTCTGACACCTTGATGTGGCGCTGGTTTACGCTTCTGTCTTTCCGCCCAATGAGCGACATCAACGCACTGAAAGCGGAAGTCGATGCCGGCCGTAATCCCCGCGATGTGAAATTTGAACTGGCTCGAGAATTGGTCGAGCGTTTCCACAATGCCGCTGCCGCTGAAGCCGCTCAAGAAGCCTTTATCAATCGCTTTGCAAAAAATGAAATTCCCGAAGACCTAGAAGAAGTTCACATTCAAACGGATGGCGAAATGAGTATTGCCCATATTCTGAAAAGTGCGGGACTTGTTAGTAGTACTTCCGAAGGTTTGCGAATGATTAGCGGAGGGGCAGTTAAAATTGATGGTGAAAAAATTGAAGATCGCGATTTCAAACTCTCACGTGGTTTTAGCGGCATCATACAGGCAGGAAAGCGCCGTATCGTCAAGGTAACGCTCGTATGAGATACATACTGTTACTCTCTTTGCTCCTTACAGGTAGCGTACTGGCACAACCCGTACTGCCATCGCCCAATGACGAGAAGCCGAGCCCGTTTTCCGTTAATATCTTGTTTGCGTCTTACAAACCCAGTATTTATCAAGTGCGGGTTATCAACGCGGCCACTGGACAAAAAACCAGTATTGGTTCCGGGTTTGTTATTGGTGATGGCAAAATGTTGGCGACCAACTACCATGTCATCGCGGATACCGTCAATAAAGAAAAGCACACCGCCGACTACATCAGTACCGACGATCATGAGGGAAAACTACGCCTGCTTGCCGTAGATGTTGTGCACGATCTTGCCATACTGGCGGCGGATCATGAGCTGGGTAAACCTTTTAAACTAGGCGGCATCCCTGAGCAAGGTGAGGCGCTGTACGCACTGGGCAATCCAGGTGATCTCGGGTTCATTATTGTTGATGGGATTAATAACGGCATTTTGCAAAAAAGTGCCCGCTCCCGCATCCTTTTCTCTGGCGCCATCAATAGCGGCATGAGCGGCGGACCAACCGTTAATAAAAATGGCGAAGTCATTGGCGTTAACGTAGAAAGTCAGGGTAACGATATCGGCTTTCTTGTACCTGCCAGCCACTTAGCCGCGCTCCTCCAACAAGCGGAAAGCGGAAAAACCAACATCAACGAATCCATTGCCGATCAACTCTTTGACGATAACGATAAATATTACGCGCCTTTCTTCAGTAACCAATGGAAAAAAGCAACCATTGGTAATTTTACTGTTCCAACAGAATTAGGCGGCGATCTGCGCTGCTGGGATGTATCGCCCGAACAGGAAATGGAAGATCTAGTCATCAGCGAATCTGTCGTGTGCCAAACAGACCGTACGACCTTCATCAGTAACGAAATGCGCTTTGGCACCATGGGGTTTATATACAGTAATGTCTATGCGCGCGATCCCATGCTCACCTCACGCTTCTATCACCTCTACGGTCAAGAATATCGCCTACCATATGAACATCGTTCAAGCCGCGATTTCGGAGACTTTAACTGTCGATCTGATTTTGTTTCCATTGGTGGCAAACCGTTCAAAACCACTTATTGCACCCAACCTTCAAAGAAATTTATTAAAAATGATGAAGCCGTTTCGGATCTTTACCTCATCGCTGCTCAAATTGGCGAAAAACAAAAAGGCTTTACCATCACCATGATGCTGACTGGTATCCAAGAAAATCTAGGCAAACGCGTCATGGCACACATACTGGAGCAGATTACATGGCAACAGAACTAACCATTGAATATCACGACAACATCTATCGCATCCACACATACCCTGTACGTATCGGGCACGCCATAGACAACGACATCGTCGTCAAAAACCCTCTTGTTGCGGATTATCACGCCAGCATTGAACAAGAAGGAGAAAAATACATTGTCCATAGCCTCAAGCCTAGCTATGCCAATGGTAAGCGTCTTCCCGCCAAACAACCGTTGGAAAACAATACCCAACTGCAAATTGGTACGGCGAATTTAAACCTCTGGTGCAACGCGGAAAGAATCATGCCATCTGCGGCGTCTAAGCAAGGCGGGTGGAACATCATCACCCATCCTATCGCTGTGCTATGTTGGCTGATTGCGGCCATCATGCTCCCCATGTGGCAAGGTTATCTGGATAGCCCACAAAGCTATATTGTGGATTACCAGCGCCTCATCACTTTAATCATCGTCCTAGTCGGCTTAACTTGGGTCACCCATAGCATGCTCCTACCTCTCAGCAGGCGTTACATCATATTGCCGTTACTTGGCATTATATGTGCCTACAGCACCTGCATAGATCTAGTTAGTGCAGCCGCAGATTGGTATGGCTTCCAATTCAATAATAACTATGCTGATACTTGCGCTACTATCCTTAGCTTTGTAGCTTTCTTCTGGCTCTATCGTGCCTTTCTAAAAACCTTCATACCGCTCTCTGGGCAACCCTTGCGACGCACAACCCTGCTCACCCTCCTCCCTACCTTGCTGTTGGTTTCTTATAGCTATCTTCATGATCACAATTTTTTCAGTCAAAGACCTGGTAGCTACCCAATATATCAGGACAAATTGCAGAGCAGTGTTCTAATAGAAAGTAATATTAAATCAATTGAAACTTTCTTTTCAATTGACAAAAATAAACAAAAAAACTAGAATAAAGTATAAATATTCAATATTCAGTTACACCATTTGATCGCCTACCAACTTAATTAATAAGGAGAAAACCTCATGAGTATCAATATTGGTATCAATGAATCCCAACGTAAAACCATTGCTGAAGGGCTTTCTAAAGTTCTCGCAGACAGTTACACCCTCTACCTCAAAACACATAATTACCACTGGAACGTTAAGGGTCCGATGTTCCGCACTTTGCATCTCATGTTTGAAGAGCAATACAATGAACTTGCAACAGCGGTTGATGAAATTGCCGAACGTATTCGCGCATTAGGATTCCATGCTCCTGGTTCATATAGTGAATTTGCTGCATTGACCAATATCAAAGAAGGCAAAGGCAATACCGATGCATTGACAATGATTCGCGAATTGGTCGAAGGACAAGAAACCGTCGTTCGTACATGCCGCGCGCTGTTTCCTGCAGTAGACGAAGCGAATGATGAGCCAACCGCAGACCTCTTGACAACACGCATGCAAACTCACGAAAAAACAGCATGGATGTTACGCTCACTGCTCGAAAAATAAAAATCACGGGGCTGTATAAGATTAGCTCAAAAAACACACCAAAATCGCAGAGTTTTAAGCTGCTCTTTCGCTGTCCCAAAGTTAAAACGAAACTCGCATTCTTTCAAAAAGGCTCTGTTTTAATCTAGTGTTGATAGTGGATAAATTGTAAGAATTAATCGCGTTGTTTACACTTTTCCTTTTTGCATGGATGCCCAATTTCGGACATTTTTAGCTATTGTCAAGAATGCCAAAGGCACGACTAAGTCGCATGGTTCTTGATGGTAGCTAAAAATTCCTAAAAAATCATTTATGCAAAAAATAAAAGCAAACAAATCTCAAAAATGTAAACAACGCTCCGATTTCCTACAGTCAGGCATGATTTTTTGTTTGATTACAGCTAGTAAAGTATCTTGCTTGGCATCT
>JAUMZX010000162.1 GCA_030527905.1 Cardiobacteriaceae bacterium | reverse complement strand
CCGCACCCCTTGACACCCCCACAACCCGCGCCGTTGCGCGCTCCTTGGCGAAATTTCGCGCCGTTTTTTTCTCTGCTAAATAGTGCATATATAAACACTCCCCCACATCCACTGGAGCAGTCGCTTTGTGATGCGTATCCTTACTAGCTACCGTTTTTTCCGTGTTTGTAGATAAAGCACTACTATCCGTAGTTTTATTCTCAACTTTTGTTGTTGCCTTTTTACGACGGGTTTTCTGAGTTTGTTTTTCTGGGATAGGTATTTCATCGTGATAATAAGTAGTCGGCTTGCTATACGTCGTAGGTGGGTAATCCGTGTAGCTATTACTGTAATTTTTTTGAGAATAATATGTTGGTGTTTGATTGTTCAATGTTGATATTTGCGACATACTGCCGCTATAAGGAACATCTACATATGTGCTGTTACCTGATGGATAAGTATTTGTTGTCGAAGAAGGCAATGACGTGGTTGTTGTAACCGCATTGACCGCAGGTGCAGGACGCGCGGCATAACGCGTGTTGATTTCGAACGAAACAAGGCGGTTCACTGGATCAGAAACTAATACCCAACCCTCTCCAGCTATCCAAGAAAGTGCTTCACCCAACGGCATCGGGTTAATAGTGCGCTTATTTTCTGGCCAAGGCTGACGATAGAGGCGCCATATTTGTGGGTCGGCATTATCCGTTTGCGCCAATTCCCAACCACTGCCAGCTAATAGCTGCCGCAGTCCGTCTTCGACGTTATAAGCATTAATGGTTTTGAATACACGGGCATTGAGATCACTTGCAATCTGTCCGGGTTCAGCGCCTTCTATGATGGTATAGCCGCTGCCGTAGTAGGTTTGTGCATCAGCAAAGCTGTATGCAGACAAGACAGCGATGACAAGTAAATGGCGTGTTGTGCGCATTGCCTCTCCGTGGTGAGCTTTTGATGCGTATATTTTTGCGAGATGTTTTTTGCTTGTCTGTTTATTTGGTATTTTTTTTCTCGATAATTTGCACCATATTCGTTAGGCGTATTTTTTCTAAGGGTTAAAATGGCAAATGGTTCCTGCCTCTAAAGGAACTTCAAAAATCCTTAGGCGGATTTTTGAAGCATTAAAGGTCTAGGGGAACGGGGTTTTAGGGCCGAAGGGGATTAAAGGCTAAAAGGTTTTAAGGGTTCCTAACGGCTTAACGGTTCTTTAAAGGGTACACACGCCATGACTAACCTGCTTGCACAACTGGATAGTTTTCTGCCACAGTTTGCGCCACAGTACAAACGCGCCGTACAAGAAATGAAGCCTGTAATAGAGCGTCTACTACAGCATTATCAAAATTGGTATGACAACCGCAGTATTGAAGAGGAAGATCAGCCTGCCACAGCCTTACTATCATTTATCAAAGATTTTGATATACATTACCCGGCGACAACATCGGTTAAGCGCCTGAAAATCGCATTACGAACCATCATCACGGAATTGAAATGCTTTCGTTATCGAACCTTTGCTGTCACAGAAAATGATGAAAAACAGATTGATACATGGCAACCGCTTGCCGAAACATTTACGCAGTTTTGTGAGCGCTGCAAAGAGCGGGGATTAAGTCTGCAACAGCGAGGAATTCATCAAGACCCTTATCCTCCAGAAGATATGATCATCTCATGGGTAGATCGCATTCTACGCGAGGATGGAAATAGCGTGTATATCGAGTAAAAAGCGATGTCTTCCTTCCTGAAATGGTTCGGAAAATCTTCCGGCAACCGCAATTATGATACGAACAGACTCAAAAATTATGAAAGCCTGCCTATTATGTCTGCGGCAGAACTCATCGATCTGACAGGTCAATATGGACGTCTACGTAATATCAAGCGCATCATCCGGATAGACGATGCTCGATACCAAATACTGTACCAGGATGTTATTGATCGTTTTGCCGAACTTGTCCAACTTATGCCAGCATCGCAGTCACATCACCATGCTGTTCCAGGCGGCCTATTTATTCATACGTTAGAAGTTATCGAATATGCCATTACTTTACGACAGCAATATAAGCTGCCGCAGTTTGCAGCGCAGGAAGTACAGGAAGCACAACGTCATCTTTGGACCTATGCCATATTTGTTGCCGCCATTTTACATGATGTCGGCAAGCGTTTAACATTGGGACGCTTTCATATAAGTAATAAAAACAGATATATAGAACCATTTACTCCTATTTCGACATTACAAGGCGAGCATTATCGTATCGTTTTTCATGACACGAAATACCACTCAATACATGAAAAAATAGGTCTGGTTTTTGTATCCGCACTGTTACCGCCGGTGGGACTTAATTTCCTTTTGCCACAACTCCATGTGATGAAAGAATTGATGGAGTATGTACACGAAGAAAAGCACGGCAATGGCATTATCGGTCAAATTCTACGCCTGGCAGATCAAAAATCTACAGGACAAAGCCTAGCACATAGTGATAGCCGTAAGTTCCAAGGAGCTAGTTTAGAAAACATCGGCGAACGTTTAATGACGCAATTGCGCCAACTTCTTGCTAGTAATCATTTTTCTATCAATCGCAGTAATGGCAATGTCTATACTTCGGCCGACCAACGTTATACCTATATTCTGAGCAAGACATTAGCGGACGAATTACGCAGTACCTTAGCAGCAGAGGGTATTACAGACATCCCCTCTGATAACAACCGAATTTTTGATATTTTGCAAGAATACGGATTTGCTGAGAGTAATGCTGACGGAATCATTCACTATATTTGTCGTGGCTGGCAAGATAAAGAAGATACGTTTAGTGTATTGAAATTTGAGACAGCAAAACTGTTTCGGATATTACCACCTAAGTTCAGTGGCACAGTGAGAGAAGTTCCGAAACCCAAAGCGCGTCATGTTGATTCTACTGATGAATATCATCCGATTGCGGCTAAAAGCCCCAAACAAACAGGCAAAAGCAATTCGCATAAGAACAATGCTACTGGAGCAGAAATTCCAAAACAAAAAACCAGTATGGAAGATCCCTTTGTAGAAAATACCGAGTCGGGCAATCATGTAGAAAAAGAATCTGAAACAGAAATAACGCCTGTTATCACTGAAGCAGAACAAACAACAGGTGTTCTGAAAACAGTCACGAAGGAAGAGACTAGCTCATACGAGGATAAAGAGGACAACATTATTGATGATATTCCCTCTACTCCTTCATCATCAGCAAGAGAAGATACATCTGCAACAGTAATTAACGATATACCGATTGCTGCAACAGGTCAAAAACAAGATCCTCATGCTGGCGCAGAAAATGAGACAACAATTCAGTCTGCACCGGAAAAAACAGAAAAAATTGAAGAACAAATAGATATTGCCGAAGAATTCTTAAGCTGGTGCAGGGAAAAAATTCGCAAGAAGATATTTGTCATCAATGAATCCAATGGAATTGTACAAAAAGTCGAATATGAAGATAGCTCCGCTATCGCCGTAGTTAGCCCGCGTGTTTTTATGGAATTCGCCGCAGAAATTTTAGGTATTCCTAAAAGTAAAACATCTGCAGAGAAAGTACAAAGAGCTATCCATAAGAAAAAACTGAATATTCCCGCAAAAAAAGGTCAAATACACTATTACTATTTAAAACGTTCAGAAAGTGCGCCACTCAATGGTTATATGTCTTTATACCTTTATCTTTTTTCTTTAGAAAAATTTGCAGGAGGAGATACTGAAATTATGGAAATTATGGAGAAAACAAAAAACAACGGAAACCTTGCAAAAAAGGAAAAATACTGACAAAATTTAAAAAGAGCATTTTGGTGTCCCAGAAATGGAAGTGATATTAGGTTAAAAAAATACCAATACTACACCAAAATAACATAATTTATTATTTTAGGGACTAAAGATTTCAACACGGCTTTAAGCCGCGTTGTTTATTGAGGTCTAGTCCAGGTCTGGCTGTATACAGAGCTACTGAATCTTTTTCAATGTTGCGATACGCTCTTCAGGAATAGCAAGGGCGCGCAGAACTTCTAGAGCAAAGCTGATTGGAGCGGTTCCAGCCGCAGTGACTATATTTTGGGTTCGTGCTGCTTGATTCCCTTCCTGAAATGCCACGGCATTGTTATAAGCAGGAAAATTCTGCATAGTTTGCAGAGTGTTGCCACTGTGTTTCACGTCATTGAGCAATCCATGGGCTGCGAGAAAATTTGCTGCTGCACAAATGCCACCAATAATTTTTCTCTCTTGTTTGAAAGAGTTAGTGATTGCAGCTAGTTTGTTTTGCTCGGGTTCGGGCAGTTTACTCCACCCTTCGCCTCCAATGAGAATTAGTGCATCGGCATCAGTGTTGATGTCAGAGATAGCGATGTCAGGTATTACTTTTAGACTTCCCATGGACGTTTTTTGCTAGGTATCGTTCGATGCATAAACGACACGAAATTTAGATGGCATTGAATGTAATATTGGAGTGAAAAAAGCGAATTCCCAGTCTGAAAAAAGTCTAGGAGTACGACGTAAACGGTTTTCATAATTTGTAAGAATTAATCGTGTTGTTTACACTTTTCCTTTTTGCATGGATGCCCAAATTTGGACATTTTTAGCTATTGTCAAGAATGCCAAAGGCACGACAAAGTCGCATGGTTCTTGATGGTAGCTAAAAATTCCTAAAAAATCCTTTATGCAAAAAATAAAAGCAAACAAATCTCAAAAATGTAAACAACGCTCCGATTTCCTACACATAATTTGAGACCTTTGCAAAAGGTCCCCAAACCGCTTACATTACCCCGACATCC
>JAUMZX010000161.1 GCA_030527905.1 Cardiobacteriaceae bacterium | reverse complement strand
TTGGGCATCCATGCAAAAAGGAAAAGTGTAAACAACGCGATTAATTCTTACAGATAAGGTTTGTTCCCATGGAAAACACTGACCATATAAAACTTTCTTAGAAATGTTTATTTTTAAGAAGCTTGTTATTTTTTCTGATGGATGAAAAATCACGCTGTATGCGTAACCCTATTAGCGGATGGCGTTTTTCTAGTTTCCGTCTTTCCAGCATCATCTGTTGGTTGTGGAACGGAAAGCCACAGGGCAATGTATGAGCTGGGCTTTCCGCGAAAAACGTTTGTTGTTTTCTGTATGGGGTTACGCATTGGCGTGAGGCGAGAAATTCCCGCCCCTACCGTTTATTCTTTGACTTTCAAGTCGCCAAAATACGGGAAGTTTTTCATGTTGATAATGTCGGGGAAGTTCTCAAAGGTTTTACTGTATGCCCAAGCTTGGTTTTCCCAGTGTAGTGGGATGACGATGGCTTCGTCGTATTCAATTTTGCTTGCCTGACGTAAGAGTTCGGTGCGTTTTCCCGCATCTATGGTTTTATTCGCTTGGTCAATGATTTCATTCAGTTCTTTATTGTCATTGCCGTTGCAGTTGTATTGTCCCATGCCAGTATCTTTGTTTCGTGTATAGGTGAGAAATTCAGTGTAGTTAGCAGAATCGCCAGTGTCGGATGACCAACCAATCATTTGCAGGCCGTTCTCGCATTTGTCGAATTCAGGCCAATATTGCGCTTTGGGCAGGGTGGTTAGTTCAACTTTAATGTTGATTTTTGCCAGCATAGCGGCAATTGTCTGGGCGATAGATTCGTCATTCACATAGCGATCATTGGTGGCGATCATCTTGACAGAAAAACCTTTTTCATAGCCCGCTTCTTTCATCAGTGCTTTGGCTTTGGCAAGGTCAAAGCGCGGTTTGAGTTCTACGTTGTAGCCGCTGTAACCTTCTGGTGAGAATTGGGCTGCTGGTGTGGCAAAGCCGCGCATGATTTTGTCTACAATTCCTGTGTTGTTCACGGCGTAAACCACGGCTTCACGTACGCGTTTATCTTTGAACGGTTCGGCAATGTTGCGGTTCATATCCACGAAAATGATACGATCAGAGGGGAGGCTGTAAAGCTCAACTTTGTCGTTTTTCTTGATGCGATCCAGATCACTGGGCGGAACCGGGCTAATCCAATCTACGTCGCCAGAAAGAAGAGCTGCAACCCGAGTGGCGTTTTCTTTGATAGGCACGAGTTCAATGCGATCAACGTTGCCGCGCGGTGCCCAATAATTGTCGTTTTTCACATAGACAGATTTCACGCCGTGTTGGCGGCTTTCGAGTTTGAAAGGACCTGTGCCAGAGACATTTTGTGAGGCAAAAGTGCCGGTCGCTTTTTCTAGTTTGCTACGATCGTTACCTTTGTCGTCTGTGCCGCTATAGAAATCTTTGTCCATGACAAAGAAATAGGTCATGTTTTCCAATACCAAAGGATAAGGTTCTTTGGTTACAACATCAAAAGTGTAATCGTCCACTTTCTTGATGCCTTCGTAGAGCGCGAATAATCCCTTGAAGTCGGCTGAAGTCAGCATTCGATTCCAAGTGAAGAGCACATCATCCACGTTCATTTCCCGCCCAGAATGGAATTTCACGCCTTTATGTAGATGGAATCGCATAGTGCGTTCGTCAATCTGCTCCCATTTCTCGGCAAGACGCGGTTCAATCTGTTGTTTGCTGTTGTGGCGCACCAAAGGATCAAAAAGCAAATGCGCCATTTGTAACGTGCCGCCAGAGAGTTGTTCTTGTGGGTCCATGGACTCAGGATCGGAATAATAGGCAACTTTAATGTTAGCTGCTTGGGCGCTCATCGCAGTCAGTAGTGCGACGGATAGCAGGGTTTTCTTCAGCATGGTTGTCTCCTCAGGTGGTTGGGATTATCAGGCCGCATGGTATTTAAAGCGCGGCATTAACGCGATAAGTTCTCGCGTATAGGGGTCATCAGCATGGGCAAACAATTGATCTGTGGTGTTGATTTCTACCATGTTGCCGAGTTTCATAACACCGATGCGGTCGCACATCTGACGAATTACCGGTAAATCATGGCTGATAAAGAGTAGAGTGAGGTGCAACTCCTCTTGTAAATCTTTTAATAGGTTTAAAATTTGTGCCTGCACCGACACATCAAGAGCAGAGGTAGGTTCGTCACAAATTAATAAATGCGGACGGCTCGCCAGCGCGCGCGCAATGGAAATTCGCTGACGCTGTCCACCGGAAAATTCATGCGGGAATTTTTGTCCAGCATTACGGGCAAGGCCGACGTGCTCAATGAGATCAGCAACAATGGAACGAGTCTGTGCCTCATTTTCGCTCAAGCGATGGAAGCGGATAGGGTCGGCGATGATATCGGCAACACGCATGCGCGGGTTAATCGAGGAATAGGGATTTTGGAAAACCATTTGCATTTGGCGGCGTAGTGCGGCATGTGCGCGGTTGCGGTGCGTAATATCCACACTGGCGAAATGAATTGTGCCGCTATCTGGTGGATAAAGGTCAGTAATCGCACGAGCAATCGTCGATTTGCCCGAACCAGATTCGCCGACAAGCCCAAAGCTTTCGCCTGCTTTAATGGTAAAACTGACTTGATTAACGGCCTGCACATAGCGGCGTTTGCTTGGGAAAAGCGAACCGCGTGTTTTGAAACGTAGAGAAATATTATCGACTACTAAAAGCGGCTCGCCTGGTGCAATCCCAGCAAGTGGTTCACCCTGACCCAGCCAATGCGATTTAATATCTAAAGCCTTACCTTCGGTTGCATCTTCGATATAGCCGACGAGCGGAAAGCGTGCGATTTTGTGCTCCGAAGGCGGCACAGCGGCAATAAGGCTCTTACTGTATTCATGCTGCGGTGCGCTTAACACTTGTGCAGTATCGCCGATTTCCACCATACGACCACGATACGTTACCATCACACGATCAGTAACTGAGGCAACCACACCCATATCATGCGTTACCAGCATACAACCGACCTGCTGTTCACGGCAGAGTTTGCGTAACAATTGCAGAATTTGATCTTGAATAGAAACATCTAGAGCTGTCGTCGGTTCGTCGGCGATGACAAAACGCGGATGCGTGGACAGCGCAATAGCGATAACCACACGTTGCCGCATCCCACCAGAAAATTGATGAGGATACTGACCAAGACGCACCTCAGGTTCTACAATACCGACAGCGTCCAAAAGCGATATAGCGCGGGCACGGGCTTGTGCCGTCGTCATATTGAGATGCTCGACCATCGGTTCAGTAAGTTGCTCGCCAATAGTTAACAAGGGGTTGAGCGAAGTCATCGGATCTTGAAAGATAAAGCCAATATCCTTGCCGCGCACACGGCGCATCGCTTCCTCATCCAATGTCCGTAAATCCGTACCATCCAGAAGGACCTGCCCGTCTGCCACATAGCCCGGTGGCGTGAGTAAGCCAGCAATCGCATTACCAATAGTAGACTTACCTGCACCAGATTCGCCGACAATGCCTAGAATTTCACCCTCATGCAAATCAAAAGAAACGGATTGCACCGCTTGGAAATCGCCATGACGCGACGGAAAAACGACTTGCAAATCTGCAACGCGCAGCAGGGGCGAATCTGCCATATGAACTCCTCAATTGGTGGTGATGCTTATTTATTATGCAATTGATAATACGGACACGATGAAAAAAGTGCAATATTGGGAATGCGATATTGAATGCAATTTATACATGACAACCGCGCTTATACGGAGCATAAATTTAGAAATAAGTGCGGATGATTAACGGTTTACTTAGCATTCTAGTAACAAGTTTTTGTTTCTATAATAAATAGTTACAAAACAATCTCTCTCGTGAGCGCGGTTTAAAACCTATCTTCCATCGCTATTTGTAAGGATGCTCTTGAAAGAAAACATTGGTATGCGCTGAATGCGGCAATAAAAAGCCAAGGGCACCTAAATTTGACCTTTTGCTCTCAGAAATGGAGATAAGCAAGGACTATATTTAGAGAAAATACCTCAATCTTTGCGCTATGACGAATCGTCCTTAAAGCGTATATAGAGAAAGCTGCTGCTTTAACCTAATTTAGGCAACAAGACTATTTATTCTGCGTCGTTAGCACCCTAGGCATACATAGCGGATCTATCAAAAAAAATATAATTTTAATTTCTGATATTATGAAGTAACTAGAGATTTTTATATTTATTGCTTTTGCAGTCTGTTGATGTGGTGCGTTGTGATTACTTGTTAATCGTAATCGCGCTCCATTGATAATGACAGGGAAGACTGTTAGTGAAGGAACATTATAGTATCAACAAACACACCGCATAATTTCCGTTATTTTTAATGATGCTTTTCGCGATGAAACCATTCAAACAATTGGTGCGGTAAGAACGCTTTTAGAAAGTAGAATTACCCCGCCACCTATTTATAGCAAACGCTGTAAAGCCTGCTCGCTGATTGAACTATGCCTGCCTGAATTGTTGGTAAAGGATAGATCGAAAGGGTATGTGGCGGAGTGTTTTAAAAGAAGTTAAAATTGAGAGAGTTTTAATATAGGATTTTTATATGTCAATAGAATTAGAGAGGATTAGTGAGGAAGAAGAAGTTATTGAAAATGCAATTCCTCCTGCGGATATTTTTGCCTTTAATGAATCTCGGTCATGTGCAGATTTAAAAAGAATGTATGATAAAAAACAAATAGATATACATCCTGAGACCTGTGCAAAAACCTCCAACTCATCCACTCATTCATTTTTCAACACAAA
>JAUMZX010000160.1 GCA_030527905.1 Cardiobacteriaceae bacterium | reverse complement strand
AAATTAAACCCTGCTGATGCACAAGCGCGTATTAATGAAGTCCAAGAAGCATACCGTGAATGGGTTGAATTACTGCCTCAGCTGGAAGCCGCACAAGAACAATGGGAACGTGCTATAGCATTGATGAAAACCTTAGAGAAATTTTACTTTGGCGGAGAATATAGTCGTTATAACGACGCTTTAGATGAAGGATTGGAACTGAATCTTAAAACACAAGGCGAATATAGCGTGATGAGTGAAGATACGATTTGGAATGCCTTCCATGACCAACAACGTTTAGCATGGCAACGCTTGCGAACCGCCATTGCATTTCTGGATAAATTTGAAAATGAGCAATAGAGCAGACTAAAGAATATAACGATTGTGCATCTATGCATCTCCGTTAGGTGCTAGAAAAAGCATGATTTACGAACGCCTGTTTGCTA
The DNA here is from genome assembly GCA_030527905.1 of Cardiobacteriaceae bacterium. Lineage (GTDB taxonomy): Bacteria > Pseudomonadota > Gammaproteobacteria > Cardiobacteriales > Cardiobacteriaceae > Cardiobacterium. The sequence continues at coordinate 4,352 of JAUMZX010000160.1, read as the reverse complement.
ATCAGAGAATCCTATTTGTCCGGTAAAATGGTTAGCTAGTGTTCCGAAACTACCTTTTTTTTCTGGCAATCTGCTTACCAGAAAGCCTAAATAAGGATGGTGCTATCTACATATTATTTAGAATAAAACTATTATTTACAGCAATTATTTCTGTGAATATTTAATACAAGGAATATGACTTCTGACGAATATTTAGAATGTAACGGTTTGCAATGTTTGCTAAATACAATGGCTATTACCTTTGTGTGTTTCTTTAATTGTTTGGTTTGATTGTGTGTGGATAAGTTTTTTATTCCTCATTTTTTGATGTTGATAATAACATTATTAGCATCAATCCGTCTCTGTAATTTTATTGTTTTAGTCAACAATTCAATACATGATAAAAGAAAATATTCATTAAAATAATAGAGTTGCTATAAACACATGTTTGTTGTGATTTTTATTTACTTTCTCCAAATTTATCTATTTTTTCGAACAAAATAATGGTATCGATTTCTGCTCAGGATTAAGCGATTTATTTAAATTGTTGACAATTTCCTTAAGGCTGTGAAAACATACGGACAGCTGCAATGGTGCGTAAATGTTTAGCAATCTACGTAGCTTTTGCGGCCTGATGTAAGTCGAATATTAGAGAAAATTCTTAGTTTAAGAGGAGTAATAATATGGTTGTCAATACACTGAAACCGCTGGGGCTGGCCTGTTTATTAGCTTTATCATTGATTGCTTGTGATAGCAAAAAAGAAGATAAAGCTGGTTCTTCTACTACAACAGCAGCTACGACTGAGAGCACGATTGATAAGATCAAGAAATCCGGCACTATTGTCTTGGGTTATCGCGATGCTTCTATTCCTTTTTCTTATCTCGCCGACAATCCTAATCAACCTATTGGTTATGCCCACGATTTGCAGTTGAAAGTGGTAGATGCGCTGAAAAAACATCTGAATATGCCGGATTTGAAAGTGCGCTATAACTTAGTAACGTCGCAGAACCGTATCCCATTGGTTGTTAACGGTACGGTAGATTTGGAATGTGGTTCTACCACCAATAATGCCGAACGGCAGAAGCAAGTTCAGTTTTCTCACAATTTTTTCGTTGTAGGAACCCGTTTGTTAACCGATGTTGCCTCTGGAATTAAAGATTATGCTGATCTGAAAGGAAAAACAGTAGTTACGACTTCAGGAACGACTTCCGAACGTCTCCTTAAGGAATACAACGATAAGCAACAGGCGGGTATTAATGTCATTTCAGCAAAAGACCATGGTGAGTCTTTCCTGATGTTGCAAAATGGTCGTGCTCAAGCATTTATGATGGACGATGTGTTGTTAGCGGGCGCACGTGCTAAGTCATCTAATCCAGCGCAATGGGACATCGTGGGTACCCCGATGTCGTTTGAGAATTACGGCTGTATGATGCGTAAGGGAGATGCTGAATTCCAGAAAGTGGTTAACGATTCGTTTGATGAGGTATTCAAATCTGGCGAAATCAACCAAATGTATCATCAATGGTTTGAAAGCCCGATTCCACCAAAGAATGTCAATATGGCTTTCACCATGTCGGATAAGATGAAAGAAATCATCGCTAATCCGAACGACAAAGCAGCTGACTGAGGAACGCTAGTTGCAGATGTAAACAAGACTGTCTGAAAGGGGTTCAGGCAGTCTCTTTCTCAGGAAAACTGTTATGAATTATGTTTGGAACTGGGGTGTTCTGTGGGAAAAAACCGGTATTGGTAATGAAATTTACCTGAGCTGGTTATTTACCGGCCTGCTGTGGTTATTTGCCATCGGTTCCCTTGCATGGATAATCGCCATGTTGTTGGGAACGATTCTTGGGATTATGCGAACATTGCCACATAAGAGCTTAAATCTAATTGCGGCGGCTTATGTCACGTTGTTTCGTAATGTTCCGTTGTTGATTCAACTTTTTATTTGGTATTACGTTATTCCCAATTTTCTTCCTGCCAGTCTGAAGCAATGGTGGTTTTTTGGTTTACAGCCAAATACTTCTGCCATGATTGCTGCTAGTATTGGTTTGGGACTATTTACGGCTGCTCGAATTTGTGAACAAGTATGTACTGGAATTCAGGCATTGCCGCAAGGGCAGATGCAAGCAGCTTATGCTTTGGGTTTTCGTACAAAGCAGGTGTATTGGGAAGTGCTATTGCCACAAGCTTTTCGAATTATTCTGCCTCCGCTAGGATCTGAGTTAACCAATTGTTTTAAAAACGCTTCGGTTGCTTCTCTGGTAGGCGTGTTGGAATTAATCTCGCAGGTGAAAACCATTGCTGAATATACGCAAAGTAATTTGGAAATTTATACGTACGCTACTTTAATTTATATGGCGGTCAATATTACTTTGTTGATACTGATGACGCGACTGGAGCGCCGTTTTCGTGTTCCAGGCCTGATGTCGGGAGGCAAATGATGTTCGGATTAAGTTGGAGTGAACTTTCTACTGCCACACCTGGTCTGATACAAGGTTTAGGTCTCACTTTACGGTTGTTGGTATGCGGCGTCATTGGCGGGATTATCATTGGTACTTTATTGGCTTTAGCGCGATTGTCAAAATACAAATGGCTTTCGCTATTGGCAAAAGGCTATGTCAATTACTTTCGTTCAGTACCATTGCTGTTGGTATTACTGTGGTTTTACTATGCTATACCGATGATTTATAGCCTGATTACAGGCAGTTATCTGACCATTGATGTTGCTTTTGCTTCCTGTGCGGTCGCATTTATGTTGTTCGAAGCTGCTTATTTCTCAGAAGTGGTGCGAGCTGGCATTCAGTCTATACCGCAAGGGCAATTTAATGCGGCCTATGCCTTAGGCATGACTTACAGCCAAGCGATGCGTTTGGTAATTTTGCCGCAGGCATTTCGCAAAATGTTACCGTTAATTTTACAGCAAAGCATCATTCTTTTTCAGGATACAACGCTGGTGGCGGCGATTGGTTTGGTAGATTTCTTCCGTGCCAATTATATTCGGGGCGATCTGATGAACTTGCTTACTCCTTATATTCTGCTGGCAGGTGTCGTGTATTTTATGATTAGTGCGATCGCTATGTTTGGTGTGAAAAAGCTACAGAAAAAGTTAAAAGTATGAATAACAAACCTATGATTGAAATTACAGGCGTGAACAAATGGTACGGTGATTTTCAGGTACTGATAGATTGTTCTACGTCTATTCAGAAAGGCGATGTCGTGGTGGTATGCGGTCCTTCCGGTAGCGGTAAATCGACATTAATTAAATGTGTTAACGGATTGGAACCATTTCAAAAAGGCGATATCGTCGTTGATGGTATATCTCTTGCCGATCCTAAAACTTACTTGCCCAAATTGCGTAGTCGCGTTGGCATGGTATTTCAGCATTTTGAATTGTTTCCGCATTTGTCGATTGTGGATAATTTAACCGTGGCGCAAATTAAAGTGCTGGGGCGTAGTAAAGAAGAAGCGCGGGAAAAAGGCCTGTCCTATCTTGAAAGAGTAGGGCTAGGCGAACATGCGGATAAATTTCCGGCTCAACTGTCAGGCGGACAACAGCAGCGTGTAGCGATTGCTCGTGCCTTAAGTATGGACCCTGTCGTGATGCTATTTGATGAACCAACTTCTGCGCTAGACCCAGAAATGGTACAGGAAGTATTAGATGTTATGGTCGGATTGGCGAAAGAAGGTATGACTATGATGTGTGTAACGCATGAAATGGGCTTTGCGCGTCAGGTTGCCAGTCGTGTTATTTTTATGGATAAAGGCAAAATTGAAGAAGAAGCAACTGCAGAAGTTTTCTTTACCACTCCGCGTGGCGAGCGTGCACAACAGTTCTTATCAAAAATTCTGCACCATTAATAAGTGAAAAAGAGCAAATAAAGAAGGGGCTGAAGTAGATTAGCCCCTTAAACAAAAGATTCACAAATTGATGCTCAACTGTTCCTTGATATTCTCTACCATTGTCTGAATAGATGCATTCTATTGTAAGGGCATTGCACCAACACAACTTGTTGTAAAAACTGGGCAGCGATGAACAGTGATTTATCGCCGTAAATCCCTACGTATAGCTCTCTGGAGAAGTCTCTATGCCAACCAATATGATGGATGCTTCTGCTGATTTTTCAGCAAGGGTAAGCGTTATAGATAGCAGGTCTGCTTACCATAAATCTATGCGATAGACTGGTAACGCTTATTTTTTCTTTGCTGTATAAGCGCCAAATCTCTTACCGATGAAACGGTGTGAGTGTAATTCTTTTGTGCATGTTCATGACAGTATCCTCTTGGAAAACTGTAAACAACGCGATTAATTCTTACAATTTGAGACCTTTGCAAAAGGTCCCCAAACCGCTTACATTACCCCGACATCCAC
>JAUMZX010000159.1:1929-4793 GCA_030527905.1 Cardiobacteriaceae bacterium | reverse complement strand
TTTATTCCATTATTGTAATAAACGCTATATCTCTTTCAAAGGGTTATTTTACTTATAATTAATTCAAGAAATATACATAATACTGAGTAGAATAAAGAATTGTACATTCCTATTACGCAAGGAAGCATTTGAAGATACGGCAAGTTTTCTCTTTTGGGTGAGTTTTGCTGTTTGCTCCTATCTATAAGCTAATAGGTTCATTGCACTTCTCATTGAAAAGCTCTCCTTCTCACGTAAAGCTTTTATTTCTCCGATTCAACCCAAAATTACACTTTATTTACTCAATTACTTGACGAAATAAATTTGTTTTGTGTCACCTTCGCGCGTATTCGTTATAATAAAGAACTTTGTTATATTTACCGGAAATCCTATGAAAAAAAATGCGTTCTTAATCCTTGTAGCCTTACTTGGCGGCTGTACTACTAATGGTGGTATGGGAAGTAATAGCCTTGTTGCTTCACAAATTATCGGGCCATTAATCGACAACCAATGTCGTAGCGAATTAAACAAACGACAAGAATGGAAGCTAGCCTCCGCCGTTATGGGAAACGATGTCAAGCAGCAATGGGAAAATAAAATTTGTGGTTGTGTCAGTGAAGAAGTGCCCTCTCAGATGTCTACTGAAGAAATGATTCAAGTCGTCAATCCGGCAACACGCTCTCAAGTTGTTGCAAATGTTGCAACAAAAACTGTTAGCGCCTGTATTAATCGTATCCTGCGCTAATTTTAGCTTCCAATAGCTTTACTACGAGGAAAACGACAAGCTTCATAAAGAAAGGGCTTGTCGTTTTAATTTCCCCAATTTATTTTTCTAATTTTCATTGAGTAATAAAGAGTATTATTTATTACATAGAAAAATATAGATCACATGATCTAATTGATAATTAAAAACAAACAATAAGGATATTTATATATTTGTTTTTGTTTTACTTTTACACAACCATTTGCACTTCAAAGTATATAACTTCTCTATGTATAACTTTAGGAGATAGTCCTAAATTGGAAAACTGAGCTTATATTAAAAGCACTTTGCTAAGTTGGTTACTGATATAAATAACCCTTGGATATTAAAGTCTTTTACTATTTATAAAAAACAGATAAAACCGCCCGTTGTGCTATAATCTGCGGTCTTTTCGAGTAGACTATAACGGATAAACAACCATGAGTTATGATTCTTCTAACATCCGCGTATTAAAAGGCCTAGAAGCTGTACGTACCCGCCCCGGCATGTATATCGGCAATACCGATGATGGTAGTGGTTTACACCATATGGTCTTTGAAGTTGTAGATAATGCGATTGATGAGGCTCTAGCAGGATATTGCAGCGAAATTAGCGTTACTATTCACCAAGATGAATCTATTACCGTTCGTGATAATGGTCGTGGTATACCTGTTGATATTCACCCTGAAGAAGGTAGAAGCGCAGCTGAAGTTATCATGACTGTGCTGCACGCAGGCGGTAAGTTTGATGATAATTCTTATAAGGTTTCTGGTGGTTTGCACGGAGTTGGCGTTTCAGTTGTGAATGCCCTTTCTGAACGCCTTATTATGACGATTAAACGCGATGGACATATTCACCAACAAAATTATGCTCACGGTGAGCCAGTCGCCCCGCTCTCTATTATTGGAGATACTAAAGAAAGCGGTACGGAAATTAATTTCCTTGCAAGTAGTGTAACTTTTGGCAGCGTTATTTATGACTATGACACTCTCGCCAAGCGTCTACAGGAACTTTCTTTCTTGAATGCGGGCGTTCGGATTGAGCTACGGGATGAGCGTACCAATAAAAAACAGCTCTTTGAATATGAAGGTGGTGTTCGAGCGTTCACTGAATATTTGAATCGTAATAAAACCCCAATTCATTCCAGTATTTTTTATTGCAGCGCTGAAAAAGATAGCGTTTCTGTTGAAATATCATTGCAATGGAATGATGGCTATCAGGAAAATGTTTATTGTTTTACTAACAACATTCCACAGCGTGATGGCGGTACACATCTAGCAGGGTTTCGCGCGGCTATGACACGTACCTTAAATAATTATATGGAAGAAGAAGGACTTCTAAAAAAAGCTAAGATAGCTACCAGTGGTGATGACTCGAGGGAAGGTCTAACCGCTATTGTCTCTGTCAAAGTACATGATCCTAAATTTAGCTCTCAAACCAAAGACAAACTTGTATCTAGCGAAGTTAAAAGTGCCGTCGAAAATGTGCTTGGAGAAAAACTCAAAGAATTTCTCCTCGAAAATCCAGGCGAGGCCAAAATTATTGCTGGCAAAATTGTAGATGCGGCTCGTGCTCGTGAGGCCGCACGAAAAGCACGGGAAATGACCCGACGTAAAGATGTTCTAGATATCGCAGGTCTTCCAGGAAAACTTGCAGATTGTCAGGAAAAAGATCCGGCACTTTCAGAAATCTTTATTGTGGAAGGAGATTCTGCAGGTGGTTCCGCTAAACAAGGGCGTAACCGTAAATTTCAGGCGATCTTACCGCTAAAAGGTAAAATATTGAACGTTGAAAAGGCTCGTTTTGACAAAATGCTCGGTTCTGCAGAAATCGGCACTCTTATCACTGCTCTCGGAACAGGAATTGGCAAAGATGACTTTGATCCTGAAAAATTGCGTTACCACCGTATCATTATCATGACTGATGCTGACGTTGACGGTTCACATATCCGAACGTTACTGCTTACCTTTTTCTACCGCCAAATGCCGGCGCTTGTTGAACGCGGATATATTTACATCGCACAGCCTCCTCTTTATAAAGTTAGCAAAGGACGCCAAAAACAATACCTTAAAGATGATCATGAACTAAATGAACTGTTACTTACTCAAGCCTTAGATGACGCTAACTTACATCTCTCTGCAGA
>JAUMZX010000159.1:0-1919 GCA_030527905.1 Cardiobacteriaceae bacterium | reverse complement strand
AATCTTCTTTTGAAGCGCTTGCTCGCGAAAATGCTCAAATTGATAGCCTTATCAAGCGTCTTTCCCATCGTTACAATTCTCGCGTTTTAAAAGCGCTCATTGAAGCGCCCGAACTTACACACGCCGTTTTTAATAATCTGCAATCAGTTGAAGCATGGACTTCAGTTTATCAACAGGAATTGGATCGTTTCGCAGAGCCTGGCATTGCACTAAAAGCTATTAGCACAAATGATGCGGATAACTACCGTATCAGTATCCGCATCGAACAACATGCCAATCTCACTTACAACACATTTGATTCCCATTTTGTGGACAGCAGTGAATATCGCCATATCAATGCCTTTGGACAGAAGATTAGAGGTATTCTTGGGGAAGGCGCGTATTTCAGTAATAGTAAAGAGCATATTGAAGTGGAACATTTTCATCAGGTTATTTCCGCACTACTAGCTGAAGGTAAAAAAGCCTATGAAATTCAGAGATACAAAGGACTTGGAGAAATGAATCCAGATCAACTTTGGGAAACTACTCTTGATCCATCTGTGCGTAGAATGTTGCAAGTCCAACTTAAAGATGCCCGCTTGGCTGATGAAATTTTTACTACTTTAATGGGCGAAGAGGTCGAACCACGACGCGCGTTTATTGAAGATAATGCGAATAGTGCTAATATTGATATTTGAATATAACCATTTATTTTAGTTAAATCTTAACAGAATTATTGTACGGAGTTATTTTATGAAACATACTACATCTTATATAGGTACTTTATTGGCATTATTACTATGTAGTACTGCCAGTAATGCGGACACGAAAAACATCTCATTTGATAATAAAGACTGGCAAGTAGTTTGCGACAATACTTTAACTTGTCGTGCAGTTGGTTATATTAAAGGAGAATACCCAGAAGATGATTCTCATAACATTAGTGTGTTGTTAATACGACATGCTGGTAACGATGCGCTGATAGGAAAAGTTAGAATTCCAGAAATAGATGTGGATGAAAAAGAAGTAAACACCCCTCTACCTGATAAATTAGAGCTTTGGATTAATGGTATTTCATACGACTGGATTACACTTGATAAGGAAGAAGGAACAGGAAAATTAACTGATAAACAAATTATGGCGATTGTTAGTAATCCTCAGGAACATAAAAAAATAGAATTTAAAGCAAAAAATTATTCTATAGCACTTTCTGATGAAGGAATGCGCTCTATTTTGATAAAGATGGATGAAGCTCAACATCGTGTTGATACAGCATCAGCTGTAGTCAAGAAAGGAAAAAAAACAAGTCCAACAAAAACTTATTCTACTCCGCTGTTGCAAGATGCACCTATTATCGGAAAACCAGAGCAAAGCATAAAGACGGATAGTGTAGAAGGGAAACGTATATTAGCTTTATTAAATCAATCCCACATTAAAATGGACGATGACTATAGCGATGAAAGCCAATGTGATAGTATTACTGCCGATACTGATCCTAAGTTTTTCCCAACTGAGATAAATGTAATACCATTGAATAAAGAAAGTAAATTAATCATGACTTCATGTTGGCAGGCTGCTTATAATGACGGTCTTGGCGCGTGGGTAATGAATGACCAATTAACCAAAATTGAACAGTTCGTTAGTAATAGATTTACTGGTTTGCAGGGCAATCAATTAATAGGTGCTCAAAAAGGACGTGGTATAGGCGATTGCTTTAGTGGCATCACTTTTACATGGAATGGCAAAAAATTTATTAAAACCTATGAATACGATACAGGTTTTTGTCGAGGATTTCCTGGAGGCACATGGCAATTACCTTCTTATAAAATGGATGTTGCTAGCCAACCTAATGAAGTAGAGTTTAAAGGCGAAGACTAATTGTTAGTTGTAAGAATTAATCGCGTTGTTTACACTTTTCCTTTTTGCATGGATGCCCAATT
>JAUMZX010000158.1 GCA_030527905.1 Cardiobacteriaceae bacterium | reverse complement strand
ATTTGTGTTGAAAAATGAATGAGTGGATGAGTTGGAGGGTTTTGCACAGGTCTCACCTTATACAAGTTCCCATTCATGCCGCGCATCTGCTTCCATCAGCCCTATGCACCACATAAAAAAACGCTTCATAAAGAAGCGTTTTATCGTCAGAGTAATATCCAACTATCAATGTTCGAAACCTTTCTGTATGTCATTACTGTAGTCAGGCCCCAGATCACCAAAACGCATGTATTGTCTCTGAAAACTGAGTTTGACAGTACCTAGCGGGCCGTTGCGCTGTTTGCCGATGATGATTTCGGCGACGTCTTTTTCCGGCGAATCTGGGTTATACACTTCATCGCGATAGACGAACATGACAACGTCCGCGTCCTGCTCAATCACTCCGGATTCGTGAAAGTCCGACATGAGCGGCCGTTTGTTCGGGCGGTAGTCGACCAGACGCGAGAGCTGCAACAGGGCGATGACTGGTACGTCCATTTCTTTCGCCAGCAATTTCAAGGTGCGCGAGATTTCGCCGATGCGTGAGGCACGGTTTTTATTTTTCGCGTCCAGCACTTGTACCAACTGTAGGTAGTCAACCAGCACAAGTCCGAGGTCGCCAACTTCGCCTTTCAGGCGGCGCACGCGGTCACACAGGTCGGTGACGGCGAGGTTCCCGTCGTCGTCGATGTATATGGGCGCGTTTTGCATTTGGTTAACGGCGATAGCCAGCTTGCGCCGCTCGCTTTCGCCCTTGATTTCGCCTTTGCACAGGTCGGAGTGGTTGATGCTGCCGAGCGAGGACATCATGCGCAGGGTGATGTAGCGCGCCCCCATTTCCGGCGAGAAGACGGCCACCGGCAGTTTGGCGCCGATGGCGACGGCTTCGGCAATGTTCATGGCAAACGTCGTTTTGCCCATTGACGGGCGACCGGCGATGATGATGAGTTCACCCGCCTGCAAGCCGACGGCCATTTTGTCCAGATCCTTGAAGCCAGTCGGGATGCCGATGATGTCGCTGCCGCACGGCGCTTTGCCAAGGGCTTTTTCAATTTCGGCATTGACGGTTTCCTGTTCCAGATAATATTTCAAGTCGTAAGACTTCAAACAGCCGTTGACCAGGTCTTCTATTATGGTTTCGATGCTCTGCATAGTCATTTTCTGCACTCTAATTAATGAAATAAGAAGTTGCGGTGCTTCCACATGAAAGTGTAATTAGTGCTCAAACCCTTCCTGTATGTCATTACCGTAGCCATGCGCCAGATCACCAAAACGCAGGTATTGTCCCTGAAAACTGAGCTTGACCGTACCAATAGGACCATTCCGTTGCTTACCAATAATAATTTCTGCTATGCCTTTATTTTGCGTATCTTCGGGATTATAAACCTCATCACGATAGACAAACATGATGACATCCGCATCCTGTTCAATCGCACCAGAATCCCGTATATCCGACATAACCGGCCGCTTGTTAGGGCGGCTTTCCGGTACTCGCGATAACTGTGACAGCGCAATCACTGGCACATCCATTTCTTTAGCCAGCAATTTTAAGGCACGCGACACTTCACCAACCAACACAGCACGATTATTGTTTCTATCCTCTCGTAATTTCATCAGCTGCAAATAATCGACTATCACTAAGCCTAAATCACCAATCTCACTTTTCAGACGACGTACCCGCGCCCGTAACTCTGTTATAGAAAGATCAGCGCCATCATCAATATGAATAGGCGCACTTTGCAACTGACTGACAGCAATAGTCAATTTACGCCGCACGTCCTCGCCTTTAATGTTGCCTTTCTGCAATTCACTTTGGTTGATCCCGCCCAATGAAGACATCATTCGTAGTACCAAATCACGAGCTGACATTTCTAAGGACAGCACCCCAACTGGTAATTTAGCGCCAATCGCTACTGCTTCGGCTATATTCATCGCAAACGTTGTTTTTCCCATAGCAGGACGAGCTGCTATCACAATAAACTGTCCGCCTTGCAGGCCGCCGGTCATTTTATCTAAAGCTTTAAAACCGGTGGAAATCCCGATGATATCACCATCGCGTTGCGCTACTTCCTGAATATAGTTAACAGCATCTGCTAAAATCCCCTTAACAGGTTGAAAACCTTCATTTTCGTTTTTCTGATATCGATTTTTGATATCAAAAACGCGTTGTTCCGCGCTTTCTAGTAATTGCGATACGCTTCGCCCTTCCGGATTGTAGACGCTTTGCGCAATTTCGCTACTACTTTTCAACAGCGCACGTAACACGGAAGCCTCACGTACAATATCGGCATACGCCAATACATTCTGAGCCGAACCATACGCATCGGCGAGACTGTCGATGTAATTCATTCCGCCCACATTTTCCAAATCATTCTGCTCGCGCAAAAAATCTGAAATCGTAACAACATCAATAGGATGATTACGAGAAGCTACCTTTTCCATCGCACGAAAAATCAATTGATGCGCACGACTGTAAAAATCGACAGAATCCACATGCTCCACGACACGATCCCACATATCGCCATCTAGCAGCAATCCAGCTAATACCGCCTGCTCCGCTTCCTGTGAATAAGGTGGTTTGCGTAACTTTTCTTCTCTCTCAATAAAATCTGTCATTAACGCTCCCCACGTAAGTTTTTTTCATCTTTTACCAAACTGGCTCGAATTTCATTAATCCAACTTTCAGCCTCTGCATTGATTTCTGTTGCACTTTTACCCACAGTATCAATCGGATCCCCAACTACCACATGAATTGTGCCTGGATGCATCAATCCTCGCTTCGGCCAAAACTGACCCGCATTATGTGCAACTGGCACAGCGGGTACACCCAATGCGGCAGCTAATCGTGCAGCACCTAGCTTAAAAGGAATCGGAGCGTCCGCAGGCACACGTGTTCCTTCTGGAAACAAAATGACAGAATAGCCTGTCTTAATACGCTTTCTTCCCTCTTCAATCACTTTCTGCATAGCCTGTCGCTTATGCTTACGATCTATTGGCACGGGGCGTAAAACCGCCAAAGCCCAACCAAAAAACGGCAACCGCATTAACTCTTTTTTTAATACCCAAACCTGTCTTAACTTCAAATTCGGTAAAAAAGCGGTTTCCCAAGTAGATTGATGATTTACCATCAACACACAGGCACCTTGCGGCATCTTTTCCATATGATGAATCTGCCATTTGATTCCAACTAACAGGCGGGCTAACCAAATAGTCGTATATCCCCAACCGAAAGCTAGCCGTAAACGCAACGGAAATGGCAACACCACCAAACAAACAATAAATGCTGACCATAAAACCGTAATGGGTATAAAAAGTATCTTGAATATCCAAGTCCGTAAATAAAGCATCACGACATCTCCCGTAACCAATGATCGACAGCGGTCTCCACATTCGCGTAAATTGCTACGCCTTCAAGCGCTGCACAATGTTTGTGCGCAACCTCACGCCCTTTTCCAGTTCGCACCAAAACAGGAACCGCTCCGGCAGCACGTGCAGCTTGTATATCAACCAGATTGTCGCCTACGAACGGTACACCTGCTAAATCAACGCCAAAATAAGCTGCCTGATCCAACAACATCCCCGGATTAGGCTTACGCCAAGGGTGCGCATCATCAGCACTTGCGCAAAAAACAATTCGTTCAATCTCTCCGCCAAACTCATGCACCGCCTGTAAAAGTTTGTCATGGATCCGCGTCAACATGGCTTCATCGTAGGCACCACGCTCAATACCTCCTTGATTCGTACAAATCCCTATACGAAACCCTGCTTGAGTCAAACGTGCAATACCACGTAAAGCATTCGATAATAAATACAACTGATCAGGATGGGCAACGTAGCAATGCCGATCCTCATTCAAGACCCCATCCCGATCAAATAACGCTATTTTTTTACTAAAATCAAACATATAAATAGGATTTAATAAACATTTCGCGTCAGTGTAACACAGCCAAACGACATCCAAACAAGGCCATGAAAAGCCGAAAAAAATATCTCCTCAAAAATTACACCTTGCGAATATCTAAAACAATCATATGATTTTATTATTATTTTTCTAACTTGTAACATCTTTGTTTCTCGTTTAGTTAAAATTGCTTATTTAAACTAGGTGTAGGAAATCGGAGCGTTGTTTACACTTTTGCTTATGTAAATAAGCCACTATAAAATTGATAAAATGGTAAAAAGATTCTGCGGCGTTGACAGCGTTGCTTGAAGTAACGCTCCGTTTGGTAAATAGGATATTGCTATAAAAATTCGACTTTTATTCGACATATCCCTACTGGACCAAAACATAATATTGAACCAACCGTGATCATCCATAAATATACGACGGTATGCCATGAAAGAATTATTTTTTGTCGTGAAATAGATAAGAAAAATTTCATTTAAATAAAATAATATTAACAAATAGAAATTAAGAAGAAATTTGATAAAAATCCCTAAAGACACAAATAGAGTTTATCCATACTCCTAATGATAAAAAACGAGTAATTTATAATTATTATAATAATTTTTTAGCATTCATCTATAAAAACATAAGGTTATATTTTAATAATAATTAGATGGCATGATAATTTTACCATTGCAAATACTATCAATAAAATAATTTCCGTAAATATGTATCGTAAATAGCCTGCCTAAAACGACTGCGTCAACGCCACACTCAAACAGACTCAAATATCCTCATTTACCTAAATATATACACTATAATCAAGAATAAATATTATTTAATTTGTAGGAAATCGGAGCGTTGTTTACAGTAATTTGAGAAAATACTGTAATGAACATGCACAAAAGAATTAAACTCACACCCTTTCATCGGCAAG
>JAUMZX010000157.1 GCA_030527905.1 Cardiobacteriaceae bacterium | reverse complement strand
TAAAAGCAAACAAATCTCAAAAATGTAAACAACGCTCCGATTTCCTACACCTTATGTGCTATCACATTACAAACTGGCGCTATCTTACATAACTATGATGGAACACGCCGTAGAAAACGCCGTGCACAAAGGAAATCTCAAAAAACACATTGATTTTTATCGTTGCAGCACTATAATGCCGACCTTTTATTATTTCTTTCCAAAATCTAACCGAGGAATTTGAATGCCAAGTGTAAAAGTACGCGACAACGAACCTTTTGATATTGCGCTACGCCGCTTTAAACGCTCTGTGGAAAAAGCCGGTATTCTGGCTGAAGTTCGCAGTCGTGAATTTTATGAAAAACCTACTCAAGAGCGTAAACGTAAACTTGCTGCCGCCGTCAAAAGGAATACTCGTCGCCTGAAAAAAGAACGGGGACGTTTCGAAAGATTGTACTAAAACACAATGAATATTCGCGAAAATATTAACGCCGCCATAAAGTCTGCAATGCTGGTCAAGGATAAAGCAACATTGCAAACCTTACGCATGATTAGTGCGGCGTTTAAACAAATTGAAGTTGATCAGCGCATTGAAATCACAGATGAAATTGCGTTACGTGAACTAGTACGTCAGATCAAACAACGTCAAGATGCGGCAAAACAGTACCATGATGCCAAGCGTATAGATCTAGCCGAGCAAGAAGAGCTTGAAATTTCTATTATCCAACGTTTCATGCCTGTTGCGTTTAGTGAAGCAGAAGTTCGTACAAAAATTGAAAATATTCTTTCCACCTCTGGCTTACCGCGCTCTATGTCTTCCATGAAGCCACTCATGGCGCAATTAAAAGATGATCTGGAAGGACGTGCTGATATGGCTTTTGTCAGCCAATATCTACGTAGTCTACTGCAACCGTAAACGAAGGGAGTCATCGTAACTCCACAATGGCAAAACAGATACCTAAATCTTTTATCGATGAACTGTCAACGCGCACCGATCTACTTGCGTTAATTTCTTCGCGTATCACAATTAGCAAAAAATCGGGTAGCAACCATTGGGCTTGCTGCCCTTTTCATGATGAAAAAACGCCCTCTTTCAGCATCAATACTCAAAAAGGTTTTTATCATTGCTTTGGTTGTGGTGCATCTGGCGATGCTATTCGTTTCATCATGGATTACGACAATCTATCCTTTCCCGAGTCTATTGAGAGATTGGCGGAATTTAATGGACTAGAAGTTCCCTATGAAGATGATGGCAGAACTATTGATGCACAAAGTAAGGATCATCATGCTTTAGGACTTGAATGCCTTGCCGATGCTGCTGTCTTTTTCCATAAAGCATTTTATGATGAAATTGGCAAATCTGCGCGTGACTACCTACGCAAAAGGCATCTGAAAAAACAGACTGTTGATCAATTTCTGTTGGGTTACGCGCCTTCGGGAAATGCCCTATTAGCGCATTTGGGTAGTAAGTACCCACTACAACTATTACAAGATGTTGGTCTAATTGGCGAGAAAGACGGCAAACATTATGACTGGTTTCGCGAGCGTATAATCTTTCCTATTCATAACATTAAAGGAAAAATTATTGCTTTTGGCGCACGTGCCATGGGCGATGCACAACCAAAATACTTAAACTCACCAGAAACAGAGTGGTTTAATAAACGCTTTGAACTTTATGGTCTATATCAAGCCATGCAAGTACGTGAGCGAACGCTATTAGTCACAGAAGGTTATGTAGATGTTATTAAATTAGCGCAGCATGGCATAAAAAATGCTGTTGCTGCTCTTGGTACAGCCATCGGAGAAAGCCATATCACACAACTCAAAAAACGAGCGGAGAAAATCTATTTTTCCTTTGACGGAGACATCGCTGGACAAAAAGCAGCCAGAAAAGCATTAGAAGCCGTATTCTCACAGCATGACAAACGCCATGAATGGCGTTTTATGTTTATGCCGCAAGGTGAAGACCCGGATTCATTGGTAGAAACAGCTGGCGTACAATCCTTTCAACAGCTTATGGATGCGAGTTTACCCGCATCACAGTTTCTGCTGCATATACTGGATGATGGTAACGACAAACAACGCACTGCAGAATCCCAAGCGGAACTGGTTTCTCAAGCACAGCGCTGGCTAGAACTACTACCGCACGATGATTATCGTGAAATATTGCGTGCCCAAATCATGAAACATTTCGATCTGTCCATTCTTACGTTAAGTGCAGATGATTCTCATACCAAGGCATTGACACGACGTTCTCAACAAAATTCCGATTCTTTTCGTTATGCAATGGCTGTCGCCAAACCTAAAGATAAAGGAATACAGTTAATGGCTCGATTGCTTCTACAGCCACAAAACGCTCTTTCTTTACGACGTTGGGAATATCCACCGAATGATGCGGATATGCAATTATTTTGGCTACTCTGTTATGAATTGCAAAATAATAATTCATCAATAGCCCACGTAGACGCCTTCTTACATAAACATGATATTTTTGCGCCAGTCGTTTCCACCGCACAATTACTACATCGTCTAGAACCGCAGCAATGTGCCCAAGAATTTTACGATATCCTGGAAAATATCAAAAAAAAATACGTTTTACAGCAAACTAAACTTGAAAAATTTTCTGTCGCCCACATTTAACACGGCTAGTTTTGAACTTTTACCATTACGGGGTAATCCATGAGTGATTTTGAGCAAGAGCAAGAGCATGAAGAATATGATGTTCAGGATGAAGTCAAAGAACTTCTGGCTCGCGGACGCGAACAAGGATTTCTGACCTACGAAGAAATCCACGAGGCGCTTCCTGAGCATGCCCTTGAAGGCGATAAATATGAAGAAATGATCGCCTTAATCGTTGAAATGGGCATTGATGTTGTAGAAAGTGCCCAGGAAGATGATGACGTTATTGCCACTGATGACGAAGAAGAAGTCCCTAATACAGTCTCATTAACTGAAGCGGAAATTGGTCGTACCACAGACCCCGTTCGTATGTATATGCGAGAAATGGGAGCAGTCGATCTCTTAACACGCGAAGGCGAGATTGCCATTGCTAAGCGTATCGAAGCAGGATTAAATGCTGTACAGCAAACATTGGCAGAATTTCCTTTGTCTATCTCGGCCTTGCTTGAAGAATTTTCCCGTATTGAGGCGGGAGAAGGTCGTCTTGGTGACTTAGTAAATGGTTATGGCGATCCCTATGCAAATAAAGAAGATGAAGAAGCGTTATTAGAAGAATCGGAAGAAAACGAGGTTATAGATAACAGCGATGAAGATGATGATGACGATGATAGCGATGCTGCACCGCCAGAAGATACCGTAAGCAATCAAGATGCACTAAACGAGGCAAGAGAAAAACTGTTAGAACTGACGGAAATCCACCAAAAACTTATGGCCTCTATCGCCAAAGGAAAGAAGGTCGACGATAAGAAAAACCAGAAAGTTCATGCGGAAATCAAAGAATACATAGCCGCATTTTCTTTCCCGCAAAGAACCATTGATTTAATGGAAGCGCAGTTAGATGTCCCGAATGAGAGTATTCGCGATATTGAACGTCGTCTCATGCGACTCATTATTGAACGCGCAGGTATGCCACGCAAGCTGTTCATACAAGAATTTCCAGGAAATGAAACCAACTTAGACTGGATCGTCGCACAAAGTAAACAACGACGCAAATTTTCCGAAAAGTTAAAAGGAATGATTACTGAGATACAGGTAGAACAAGAAAAATTCTTAGAAATTGAAAAGCAATATCGGATGAGTATCATCCAACTAAAAGATATATACAAACGACTTTGTATTGGTAAAGCACAAGCAAAACGTGCCAAAGAAGAAATGGTCGAGGCTAACCTACGTCTAGTTATTTCAATTGCTAAAAAATATACAAACCGTGGACTGCAATTCTTAGATTTAATCCAAGAAGGGAATATTGGTCTCATGAAGGCCGTTGATAAATTTGAATACCGTCGCGGTTTTAAGTTCTCCACTTACGCCACTTGGTGGATTCGTCAGGCAATTACCCGTTCTATCGCAGACCAAGCACGCACCATTCGTATCCCTGTACATATGATTGAGACAATTAACAAACTTAATCGCATCTCGCGTACATTAGTGCAAAAAAATGGAAGGGAGCCAACACCAGAAGAATTAGCAGAAGTAATGGATATGCCTGAAGAAAAAATTCGTAAAGTGTTAAAAATTGCGAAAGAACCTATTTCTATGGAGACACCTATTGGCGATGATGAAGATTCACATCTTGGTGACTTTATTGAAGACTCAAATATCCTTTCACCTTTAGAAGCTGCTACTACTCGCGGCTTATCAGAAGCAACTAATGAGGTACTTGCTTCATTAACGCCACGGGAAGAACGTGTACTACGCATGCGTTTTGGAATTGATATGAATACCGACCATACCTTAGAAGAAGTGGGACGCCAATTTGATGTTACACGTGAACGCATCCGTCAGATAGAAGCCAAAGCGCTACGTAAATTACGCCACCCGAACCGTTCAGAATTGCTAAAAAGCTTCTTAAACGATTAAAGATAAATTTTTCTTTATCCCCGTCCTCTTAAGGCGGGGATTTTTATTTAACTTTTGGCTGAAATAGAACATGATTGAATTCCATACCATTCCCGTGTCGTTAATAAATTTCAAAGTAACGCGAAAACCCGATTACCACGCCACAATCACACTAGATACAATAAAATAAAGTCTATAAAAACAAACGGACGTCCAAAATGATTATCCGCCTTATTACATCTTGAGACCTTTGCAAAAGGTCCCCAAACCGCTTGCATTACCCCGACATCCACAACTCAAACAACATCCCCAT
>JAUMZX010000156.1 GCA_030527905.1 Cardiobacteriaceae bacterium | reverse complement strand
ATTGGGCATCCATGCAAAAAGGAAAAGTGTAAACAACGCGATTAATTCTTACAGTAACGCTTATTGGATAATGAGCGTTTTTTTCAAAGTTTCTCCTCTGTTGGCATAGGAAAAAGGCATTATTGACACGCAGCAAAGAACGCTACTAAAAAACGATTTGAGGATTTTGCCAATATAAAAAATTTAAAATCCATAGGTTCAATGTCTAAATTTTGCTTACAGATAAGATGCTGTGCTGAAGATTTCGCAGGAGCTACATATGTGTGCGGTTTGTATGATAAAGATGTGTTGAAACGATAGGTGCATTCGGGATATAGGTTTTCTGTGTGTATGCGACGTTGAGAGGTGATTATTTTGTTGTTGAATGATGCAGCGGAGCGGATATTGATATTGGACGCAGAGGATGCGTTCGGTGTTGCATAGGACATGATGACGCTTGAGAGATGGCAAAGGTCTGCAGAATCTTTCTTAGGGCTTTCTTGCTGGAGCGGACTTTTTATGGTTCTATCTTAAATGTAGTGCTGATATAAAGGGTTAGAAGTTCACTAGGAATAGTCTATCTACTGTGGGAAAAACAGTTTCAAACAATACTACATACTTAACTCAGAAATTTCTATGGGCTTCATCTGTTTTATATGGATAGAAAAAGTAATAGATATTTATAGGTATCCACAGATAATTAAAAGAATATTTTTTATTATTCGTTAGCCAGTTCGGATTTTTATAGGGCATGTTTTTGCGAGTATAGGCGCGAGCGTCGGTTGTTTAGTTGCTTTTTAGTCGATTTCTACAGATTTGCGCGTTATTAAGATAGTTCTTTCCATCTTAATAGGCTTATGTGATTTTGTGCGTCCTTAGCAATTTGGCAGAGAAAGTGCAATCTGGCAGTGCAGCGCTCTTTTCCTTACAATGCGCGCTGGTTTTTTGTGTCGGTTTTTTGTGCAATCCCATTTACCATCGCTCAATCCGCAGCAGCTTGAAGCGGTTTCTTATCTTGGCGGCCCACTGTTAGTTGTCGCAGGAGCCGGTAGCGGCAAAACAGGTGTGATTACCCGTAAGATTGCTTGGCTAGTACGCGAAGCAGGCTATGCTGCAAATAGTATTTATGCCCTGACCTTTACAAATAAAGCCGCTCGTGAGATGGCTGAACGGGTGCGAGCTTTACTTGGTAAGGAAGGACGCGGTCTGCATATTTCTACTTTTCATCGTCTTGGCCTCGATTTGCTGCAAAAGGAACATATTGCAGCCGGGCTACGTCGCAATTTTACGGTGTTTGATGCTCGTGATGGTGCAACGTTGGTGAAAGAATTGAGCAAGCAAGAGGATGAATCGTTTGTACGGCTATTACAGTCGCAGATTTCCGCTTATAAGAATGCCAACATTAGTGCCGCTGCTGCCCGTTCTTTGGCACAGGATGATACGCAAGTGTTAGCGGCGCATGTGTATCATCATTATGACCAACGTTTGCGCGCCTATAATGCTGTGGATTTTGATGATTTGATTGGTTTGCCGCTCGCCTTGTTAAAGGAAAATGATGCTGTACGGGAACGCTGGCAGCACCGCGTGCGCTATTTGCTGGTCGATGAATATCAAGATACTAATGACTGTCAGTATGCATTGCTGCAGCTATTGGCAGGAGCAAATGCGGCTTTCACGGCGGTTGGTGATGATGATCAGTCTATTTATGCTTGGCGTGGTGCTCGTCCAGAGAATATCGCGCATTTACACGAAGATTATCCTACGCTGAAAACAGTGAAATTGGAGCAGAATTATCGTTGTCATCAGCAGATTCTGACAGCGGCTAATGCTTTGATTGCGCATAATCCGCATGTGGTCGAAAAAGCGCTCTGGTCCACATTAGAAGAAGGGGAGGGCGTGCATGTTATCGCCGCACGGAATGAGGAAGCGGAAGCTGAACAGATTGTGCAGGATATCTATTTGCGCAGAATTCGTGATAACCGTAAATTCAGCGATTTTGCCGTGTTGTATCGTAGTAATTCTCAGGT
This sequence comes from Cardiobacteriaceae bacterium, assembly GCA_030527905.1. Lineage (GTDB taxonomy): Bacteria > Pseudomonadota > Gammaproteobacteria > Cardiobacteriales > Cardiobacteriaceae > Cardiobacterium. The sequence goes on along the minus strand of JAUMZX010000156.1, from coordinate 2,816 downwards.
GCGATATTTTGAGCAGCAGCTGCGGGAATTGAACTTACCATATAAAATCAGTGGTGGTACCAGCTTTTTTGAGCATAGTGAAATACGCGATTTACTCAGTTATTTACGTCTGATTAATAATCCTGATGACGATGCCGCATTTCTGCGCATCGTTAATACACCGAAACGTGAGATTGGTGCGACTACGCTGACAAAACTTGGTGAGTATGCGGCACAACGCCATGTTCCGCTAGCCGTTGCGGCAGGAGAAGTCGGATTTGCGCAGGTGGTTACAGGAAAACCGTATCAACAGTTGCAATTTTTCGTGCAATGGTTACAACAGTTACAACGCGCAGCCGAGAGCGATTTGCCGTTGGAGATTTTAGAGCGAGTAATACATGATATTGAATATGAAGATTATCTTTATGAGCTGCATAAAGCTCCTGCTAAGGTCGAGTTACGGCAGAAACGTATTGTTCAGTTGAAAACATGGATTATGAAATTACAGGAGGAGCGTTTCTCAACATTGGAAGGATTAATGCAACACTTAATGCTGCTCGATATTCTGGATAGACAAGAGCAGGAACAGGACGCGGTGCAGCTCATGACATTACATAGTGCCAAAGGATTGGAATTTCCCGTGGTATATATCGCGGGCTGCGAAGAAGAATTACTACCACACCGTAATAGTATGGATAACGAAGATGGATTGAGAGAGGAACGTCGGTTGCTTTATGTGGGGATGACACGCGCGAAAGAAACGCTATTATTGTCTTATGCCAAGGCACGGCGACGGGGCGCAGAGTTACAGCGTAGTGAGCCGAGTCGGTTCTTTGATGAATTACCACAGGAAGGCATACAGTGGCACGATGGACGTACGCCGCCTGATCCTGCCGTTGAACGACAAAAAAATGAAGATTTTTTTGCCGGACTACAAACAATACTGCGACAATAGTCAGTGTAGAGAATGCAAGGAACCCATTGTGAAATTACCTATCATGAAAAAACAATTCGCTGATCTACAAGAAACGGATAATGCTATCGAAGACTTGGCAGATCAATTTGTTACTTGGCAACAGCTGGCACAGCAAGGCGATGCAGCGGCTCAATTCCGCTTAGGGTGGATTTATGCCAATGGTCGTGGTGTTGCACAGGATGATCGTCGCGCTTTGGAATGGTACGAAAAGTCAGCGACGCAAGGATTTGCTGCTGCGCAATGTAACTTGGGTTGGATGTACGGACAGGGACGCGGGATTGAAGCTGACGATGAACAGGCGGCGTATTGGTTTGAGCGCGCTGCAGCACAAGGCGATAAGCAAGCGCAGTTTAATCTGGGTAATCTCTATATTGCGGGACAAGGGGTTGAACAAGATGCCAGTCGCGCTGCTTTCTGGTTCGTTCTAGCAGCGCAACAGGGGGATATTGAAGCCCAGTTCAATCTCGGCAATCTTTATTTTCACGGTAATGGCGTTACTCAGGATGATCGGCGTGCCGCGCGCTGGTTTGAAAAAGCCGCGCAACAAGGCTATATCAAGGCACAGTGTAACCTCGCGATGATGTATGAACGGGGGCGTGGTGTTGAACAAGATGCTGAACTGGCTGCGGAATGGTATGGCTGTGCTGCAGAACAGGGAGATAGTAAAGCGCAGTATCGTCTAGGTTTGCTCTATGAAAAAGGGCAAGGTGTCGTGCAAGATGACAACATGGCGCAGTTCTGGCTTGAACAAGCATCGGAACAAGGTAATGAGAGTGCGCAACAACGACTAGATTATTATCAAGAAAAAGCGTTGCGTGATTGGTATTGGCAGATTGTTCGGCAAAGTATTGAATCAGAAAAAAGTGCTGCTCAGGATGAATATCATTTTTATGATATGGCAGATGAAGAATTCAATTATTACCCGCTTGGCATTATGCACCGCGAAGGCTGGGAACAAATTGATGCCTATCAGCAAAGTTTACGTTGGGTAGAGCGTATCCTTTCACAGAAAAAAGAAGAAAAACAGACAGAAAGCTTACAGAAAAAATCCATCTGGATTGATCCTATTGCTGAAGAAAATGATAACGACGCCTACTATTATCCCAATCTTGCCTGTCGTGAGACGGATGGCTTATTGCAAAGTGATGCGGGATACCGTCGTGCTGCCAATAGTTTTGCATTAGCGGCTCAGGAAGCAGCAGCGTGTTTTGAACATGCTGCGCGACAAGGCAATAGCGATGCACAGTTCAATCTTGCTGTTATGTATGAAAATGGGCAAGGTGTGGAGCAAGACTATCAGCGCGCTGCCCTCTGGTTTGAAAAAGCAGCGATGCAAGGGCACGCATTGGCGCAGTATCACATTGGTGTTATGTATCGTGAAGGTCTGGGTGTGACGGAAAATCCGGAAGCAGCGGAAAAGTGGTGGAAATTGGCGGCAGCTCAAGGCTTGCAACAAGCGAGTAGGCAATTAGAGAAATGGCAACACATGGAGAAATTACATCGTCTGCATAATCGTGTATCGTAAGAGAATGTATTTTTCTCTTCAGTGATATTGAATATCATAAAAATTGATATGTTTCTTTACTCTAGAAAGATGATGTTATGTGTTGTGTGAAGAGATAAATAATGGGTTGTGATTTAATTATGTCTGGATACTGATAATAACTGCTAGCATTTTTTATATCTGTATAAAGCCGGATTAATTAACGAATGATTTTGTAAGAATAGATAGTATTACTTGCTGGCAGCTTGATAGATAGGATATTGCGATGAGATTGTGATTTAGCCTGCGATATCAATGCCAGATTAAAGTAGAATCAAATCATATTATTTAAAAGAATTTTTATTTATATATAGTAGG
>JAUMZX010000155.1 GCA_030527905.1 Cardiobacteriaceae bacterium | reverse complement strand
GGTCGATATGGCGGTTGATCATGGCTTGTGCGGTTTGCTGGAAGAAGCTGCTCATGGGGATGTTGTTTGAGTTGTGGATGTCGGGGTAATGTAAGCGGTTTGGGACCTTTTGCAAAGGTCTCATTCTATCGCTAATGTTTTGTATCATTAAATAAAAAGCCCGCAAGAGCGGGCTTTCTGAGATGATAGCAAATAAAATTATTTGCTTGCTTCAGCAGGTTGAGCGCTTTCGCTTGCAGGTGCCGTCATATTAGCAACACCAGCGGCTGCGTTATGGATCTCTGCTTTAGCACTGTCCATGGCTTTATCAGCGGCTTCTTTGCCCGCGTCAACCATTTCACCAGCTTTGTCTTTCATGGCACTACCGGCTTCGGCAGCTTTATCCATGGCTTTGTCAGCGGCTTCTTTGCCCGCATCCATCATTTCACCGGCTTTGTCTTTCATGGCGCTGCCGGCTTCGGCAGCTTTATCCATAGCTTTATCAGCGCCTTCTTTAACGTCTTGCGCTACTGCACTCGCCGTTTCTTTTGCTTTTTCGCTAGCTTCTTTCGCTTTATCTTTGCTGTTGTCGGAGCAGGCGGTTAATAGGCCTGCAGCGGTTAAAACAATTAACATCAAGTTGCGTATTTGCATAAGTACCTCGTTTTGTTTAGTTAAAGGTCGCCACAGTATAGCGTATTATGACTTTATGTTCCCTAATAAACCGCAATGCTTTAGAGCATATCCGACGCATCTCCCGCGCCTTGACGAAGAATAATCGGCGGCATATCCGTCAGATCCAGCACGGTAGTGGGTCGTAAAGGTACTACGCCGACGTCAACAATTAAATCAATTTGTCCTTTGATATCCGCAGGTAAATCATAGAGTGTCGTATCAATAGCATCGCTTTCAAAGAGGGAAACGCCCATTAATGCTTCGCCGTATGTAGTCAGTAAAGTTTGTAATACAGGATGGTCAGGAACGCGGATACCAATCGTCTTGCGCTTTTCGTTTTGCAAACGTCGTGGTACTTCGCGACTTGCAGGCAAAATACAGGTGAAAGCTCCCGGAAATAAAGTTTTCAGTATGCGATATTGTATGTTGTCAACGCGTGCATAACGGGAAAGATCGGTTAAATCGGCGCAAACGATGGTAAAGGGATGGTCACGATCCAAGGTACGAATACGTCGAATTTTGTCGGCCGCATTTTTATCATCTAGACGACAAAGTAAGGCGTAACCTGAATCACTGGGTACTACGATAACGCCTCCACGTTGTAGCATTTCCACAATACGACTAATATCGCGAGGCTTAATTCGTTCTGGATGTATTTCTAGTATTTCACTCATAAGGGATATTTCCTTAGAAAGGTTTATGACAAATGAAACGCGCCTGTATGCTCGAATCTGGGGTTATTGTGATTGGTAAATCCCGCCATCATGTAAGCCGTGAGCGCTTTTGTTATTCGTCGCGCATATTGCCTATGAGCAGTGGACTTCTTTTCTTCGATTTTATGCGCATTTCATGACCAGGAGCAACTGTTATGTATTCAGTATCTGTGTCGTGCACGTACATAATATTGCAGTCAATGAATGCCGCCTTCCTCATGTTGAGGTAAGCCGTTTCTTAGCAGACATACTCATGATTTTTATACATAGTTTTCTTTATCAAGCATCAAGTGTGCTGAAAATATCCGCATTTCAGGAATGCGCTATCCTAGCTTTCTTATGAAGAATGATGCGGCATCGTATGCTTTACTGATAAAGCGCATATGAACCCATCAATGTAAAAATAGAGGGGGACGGAGCTCTGCAAATCTTCCTGCAAGGTTTTGCCTCCCCGCATAATACGGGGCAGAATCATGAATTTGTGAGAAAATATAAACCTGTCCCGTTAAAACAGGAGCACCTAATGTCCACTCTCTCTGAACTACGCAACCAAATTGATGCTCTGGATGCGGAAATTCTCACTAAATTATCTGCGCGCGCCCGTTGTGCCCAAGAAGTCGGCGCCATCAAAAAAGGGGAAGGCAGTGCGCAGATTGCTTACTATCGCCCGGAGCGTGAGCGACAGGTGTTAGAACGTATTGCTACGCTTAATCCGGGGCCGTTGCCAGATCAAGAAGTCATGCGTTTGTTCCGTGAAATTATGTCAGCTTGCCTTGCTTTGGAGCTCCCACTGGAAATTGCTTACCTTGGACCTGAAGGAACTTTTACGCAAGCTGCAGCACTAAAGCAATTTGGTCATTCGGTGCAAACGCGACCTATGCGCACAATTGCCGATATCTTCAAAGCAGTAGAGAGCGGCACTTGCAACTATGGCGTTGTGCCGGTAGAGAATTCTACTGAAGGGATGGTGACACACACATTAGATTCTTTTGTTACCTCGCCGCTTAATATTTGCGGAGAAGTGCAGCTGCGTATCGGGCAAAATCTGCTGACCCATTCCGATCGTTTACAGGATATCCGTTGTATTTATTCGCACAGTCAATCATTAGCGCAATGTCGAAGCTGGTTAGCGGAAAACCTACCAGAAGTGGAAACGATTATGGTCGCCAGTAATGCTGAAGCTGCAAGATTAGCCGCAGAAAATCATCAAGCGGCAGCTATTGCCGGAAAAATGGCCGCCGAACGCTATGGTGTTCCCGTTCGTTATGCTCATATTGAGGATGATGGTAACAATACAACCCGCTTCCTTGTCATTGGCAAACAAATAAGCGACGTTAGTGGCCATGATAAAACCACAATTCTTGTTTCGGCCCAAAATCGCCCCGGATTGCTATACAAATTGCTTGAACCGATTGGCAGACATGGTGTCAATATGACGCGAATCGAATCACGACCCAGCAAACAGGGGATGTGGGAATACATCTTCTTTATTGACCTTGAAGGCCATCAAAGTGCGCCAAACATGCAGGCACTCTTCCAAGAAATTCGCAGTAATGCAAGCCTATTCCGCGTACTCGGTAGCTATCCAAACGCAGCGTTAGCATAGTCATCACGTTCGCTCTATGATAAGGTTCACACTCAATTTTTACCAAAATCCGCTATGGCAAAACAAAAAAATTACTACGAGGTGCTAGGGGTCGCACAAGACGCTAGCGCTACAGACATCAAGAAGGCGTACCATAAACTGGTACGACAATATCATCCAGATATTAGCAAAAATCCTGATGCGGATAAAAAAACCAGCGAAATTAATCAGGCATATAACACACTAAAAGATGCAGAGAAGCGCGCCGCATACGACGCTGAGCTCGCTAACCCCTTTACCGGACATAAAGGTAATGCAGGTTTCGCTCATGGTTTTGACACTAACCAACAATACTACCATTTCGATGAACAGCACTTCGGAAATGGCCAGCCATTTGGAAGCGGTGATTTCCGCTTTGATGATATTTTTTCTGCATTTGGGCATGCACAGCAGCGCAGAGCACATCGTCCGACGGGACCTATTTCGGGAGAAGATCAACACGCCGAGCTTGCGATTGACCTTAGCGCCGCTTACGAAGGCAGTGAACGCAGCTTAAGTTTGGAAATGCCCACACTTACCGCCCAAGGGGAAATGACGTATGCGCGTAAAACCCTGCATGTCAAAATCCCCAAAGGAATTATTGAGGGACAACAAATACGTTTACGCGGACAAGGACTACCTGGTTTTAACGGTGGAGAAAATGGCGACCTTTACTTGAGAGTTCGTTTTCATGAATCAGAAAATTGCTACGTTAAAGCGCGCAAAGATGTTTACCAACGTATAGATGTCATGCCATGGACTGCAATCCTTGGTGCGCAAATTGCTGTGACTACCCCCGCAGGAAAATTGAACGTGACCATCCCTGCAAACAGTCGCAACGGACAAAACCTGCGATTAAAAGGTAAAGGCATTCCAGCTAAAGAAGCAGGAGACCTATATCTGAGCATCAATATCGTATTGCCGCGTGCCGATAACGACAAAGATCGTGCTGCTTGGCAACAACTGGCAGACCATTACGGCACGAGAGGATAACATCATGCAAGAAGAACAAGATATCCAGCTCACCTTTCATGACATCGTACGCGCTTGCGACGACAACAGCGATTGGTTAATGAGCGTCATTGAAACGGAAATAGTCAGTATTCAAGGTAACCCGCAACAAGCTATTTATAGTGGCTATCAGCTTGCACGCATACGTCGCGCTTGGCGCATCAGTAGGGACTTCGAAGCAAGTGCAACCGCAACCGCACTGATTCTGCAACTGTTAGATGAACTGGAAAATTTACGCAAAGGTCAGTCTTAAATTTGGAAACTCAGATACAAAAAAGCGCAGTCTTTTGACTGCGCTTTTTTGTATCTAATAATTCTTAGCGTTGACGTGCTTTCAAACGTTTATCTGTTTTGCAGATAACAAACAGCTTGCCACGACGACGAACAACTTGGCAGTCACGACTACGCATTTTTGCTGATTTCAGCGATGAAACAACTTTCATAAATACTCCTTTAATCCATAGGGTCAGCGATTATAGCGTTTTTTCACGATACGGGAAGGAGAAATTTCCTTTTCCTATTATTCTAAAACAACAGCCTAGAACATTAGTCTCTGTCTCATAGTCAAGAAACGCCAACTGATAGAAACGTACTGTTGTTGCGTCGTCATTCCATAAGGTCTGGAAGAACATTACGTCAATTCCTTAAAATTTGAGACCTGTGCAAAACCCTCCAACTCATCCACTCATTCATTTTTCAACACAAATGAACCTGTTTTCTGCTTATTTTCTTGCATCATCATCCCTGAAATACCCAATATCTGGGTGATTCCCCGTCTTTTAGACAGGAAAAGCCATCTCTATCCTGTTCCCCGCTTTGAG
>JAUMZX010000154.1 GCA_030527905.1 Cardiobacteriaceae bacterium | reverse complement strand
TGATGATGCAAGAAAATGAGCAGAAAACAGGCTCATTTGTGTTGAAAAATGAATGCGTGGATGAGTTGGAGGGTTTTGCATAGGTCTCGTATTATGTCGATTAAAAGAAAACTAATGCTCTCAAAAAGACTTGGTAATACAAAAGTATTGAACATAAATAGCCACAATAACCTAGCTTTCTATTGCAACACTTATTTTCTTATCTAATTGCAAATAATTATATCCAGCACACACTGTTTCATCGTTAATGACAACGTTATTCAGCATATTCTTACATCGGCCTTTTTACTTTCCTGCCTATATAGATAGGCATATACGCTTAGTAGAATATGGGGAATACAGTCGTTATTGGCCTCACCACTACAGAGAAGTCTCAAGGATTAATCCTAACAAGCGTAGGAGAGCGCGGCAAGTTTATGAGACTACTTCTCTCCTTTATCGGCTGCAAATGAAGCGTCTTTAGATGCAAGTAAAGTTTCTACGATATAGCCCGCCATCATCATGCCAAATAAAGCAGGCATGTACGAAATCGTACCGTTTACGGCACGGGCACGTCCTGGCTCAGCGCCAGTAATTGGCTGATGCGGTAATGGTTGACGTCGTGGTTCATCAGAAAATACCACTGGATAATGCAAACTGGCACCGCGTGCTTTTAATGCCCTTCGTAATTCACGCGCCAAAGGACAGCCGCTCGTTTGGTTTAAGGTACGAATACGCACCTTTCGTACATCAAGGCGATTCCCTGCTCCCATTGCCGAGATAATGGGGATATGGCGATGTTGCGCCGCTACGATCAGTGCTGCTTTGCAGGCAATGGAATCAATGCAATCTGCAACCATATCTGGCGAATAAGCAGATAAAAAAGCTTCACTTGAATCAGGACGAATAAAGCGATCTTCCACAGTGAGTTCTAGTTCTGGATTAATATCCAACAAGCGTGCTTGCATCACCGCCGTTTTCTTTTGCCCAATTGTGCTGTGCAACGCCAGAAGCTGACGGTTGAGATTTGAAGGCGAGACCGTGTCATGGTCAAGAATAATGATATGCCCGATGCCGGCACGAGCAACCGCTTCCGCGCAATATCCGCCCACACCGCCTAATCCGGCAATGAGTACCGTTTTTTCTCGTAGATACTGCACATTATCGCGACCAATGATAATTTCAGTGCGTGCATGGGGAGTAGGCATATTTTCCTCGCTTACCAATGAAAAAAAGTGTTGCAGTTCAATTCGCTTTGTTGGCTGATAGTCTCTAAGCCTTCTCCACGTAAGCGTGCAAGATTTAGCGCAACTTCCTGCGTATATTGCGGCAGATTAGCCTGCCCTTGTCGGCCATAGAGGGGTTGATCTGGAGCATCAGTTTCAAGCAAATAACGATCAGCGGGTATGCGCGACAACTGACGTTGTAATCGCTGCGCGCGTGGATAAGTGGATGTACCGCCAATGCCGATATAACCGCCCATCGCAAAAATACGCGCTAATTGTGCATCAGAACCAGTAAAGCTGTGAATCACGAATCGTGGACAACCCGCACGCTGAATGAAATGCAGCACCATATCCAACGATTTACGTGCATGTATCAGAATGGGCAGATAATAGCGTTTTCCTATATCCAACTGCGCAATAAATGTCTCACGTTGCGCCAAACTATCACCAGCAAGAAAATCAAGACCACATTCGCCAATCGCCACCGTAGGTTGATCCTTTATCTGCATTTCAAGTGCATGCAAATCTTCTGTACGATGCCTGTCTTGATACAAAGGATGCAAACCATAAGCCGCATAGATGCCTTCAGCATGCGTAACACGTTGCACATCATGCCAACGTTCACGTTCGGTCGATACAACAACAATACGCGTCACACCTACTGTTGCAGCTTGTTTAACCACAAGAGAAACGTTATCAAACCAATCTAGATGACAATGACTGTCTGTGAAGGTCAATACTGACATATCAAACTATGAATATAAAGAAAGCCGGGACATCCCGGCTTTCCGCTATGCCTATCGCATCATTGCAATGCGCTTACACCTTGACTGGCAAGCACATCAGCATCACTATTGCGCCCTAAAGCACGCAACGATTCAACCAATTTACTTAATGCCGCTTGTGCACGTTCACCATTTGGCCGCGCTTTCAAATAAACGCCTAAATAACGGCTAGCTAAATCAAAATTGCGTTGCGTATAGTAAGCATCGCCTAACCAATACTGCGCAAGCAGCGCTTCTTCGCCATTAGCGCCACTGTTAAGGTATTGTTCAAACGTTCCAATCGCACCATTAATATCACCAGCACGATATTGCGCCAAACCAGCCTCATAACCACCGTTACTTGCCTGTGCCGGTACAGCAGCAGCTTCTCCCCGACGTGGGGTTACAACAGCGGTTACACCGCTAGGCATACGCACGCCTCTACCGACTTCTTCAATACGCGTTTGTAAAGCCGCTTGATCCGTCTCTAGTTTCTTCAAACGGCTTGATAAATCATTTACCTGTCCCTGAGTTGCCGCCAGTTGCTCTGGTGTAACGCTCGCACAGCCGCCAAACAGTAATACGGCACCAAGTAAAGCGATATATTTCTGTGTACTCATAAAATCATTCACCCAAAGATTCAATAAATAATAACAGCACGACGGTTCTTCGCATAATCTTGCTCAGAGGAACCGAAAGATGCTGGACGCTCTTCACCATAACTCAAAACGCGCATTTGCTGTGGAGAGATACCAGCAGCGACAAAATGCTCTTTTACAGAATAAGCACGACGCTCGCCTAAACCAATATTGTATTCCCGCGTTCCTCGTTCATCCGTATGCCCTTCCAGCACCACACGGGTTTCTGGATGCGCACGTAAATATTTAGCATGCTCACGAATCACTGCTTCAGAGCGGCTATCAATGCTACTACTATCATAAGAGAAGTAAATAATACGATCCTTATCGCTAGAATTTGGTCCGCCAACAACGTTCACCCCATACTGCGGGTCATTATAATAATCGGCAGTGCTGGCATTACCACGTCCATAGCTGCTGTTACTGCCATACGTTGCACCATCGCCATAAGCACCAAAACTACCATCTTGTCCGGCATTAGCTGCTGCGTCCGCATCCTTACCTTCTAAACCATAAGGGCTTGAACAGCCAAAGGCCCACAGGGCAAATAAGCATAGTCCAATAAATTGATTGCGTTTCATAAAAATATTGTTCCTCTAATAATAAATGTCGTTAAAAGGGAGGGCTTAAGGACGCGTATCTGGACCCCATGCAGGATCACGCAAGCGCCCACTAGAATCAGATAATGTTTGCGCAACGCCACCTTTACTATTAATCACTTTCAGCACTGAACGTCCTCCTTCCTTGGTCGCATAAATAATAAGCTGACCATTCGGAGCAAAACTGGCGCCTTCATCAAGACGACCATTCGTCAAAGCATCAAAGCGCTTACTCGCCAAATCATAAGTACCAATCTGATAGCCGCCGCCACTTTGCCGCGTTAACACCAAAGCATTGCCTTCTGGCGAAAGGTCACTATTTGCACTATAGCCGCTACCAGAGACGACACGCTCGGCGCCACCACCATTTCGTCCCATACGATAAATTTGCGGACTACCGGAACGATCAGAAGTGAAATAAATATAATTGCCATCTGGTGAAAAAGTAGGTTCTGTATCAATCGCAGCATGATCGGTTAGGCGCGATTTAGCGCCACTAGCTAGGTTGAGAAGATAAATATCCGGATTGTTATTGTCAGATTGAACAAAAGCGAGCGAACCGCCATCTGGTGAGAATGCTGGCGCACTACTAATACCATCACCTTGCGCAACTACACGACGTCCACCGCCAATATCTTGAATCACGATTTGCGCATGATTATTAGCATACGTAACAAAAGCGATAGCACGACCATTTGGTGCCCAAGCAGGCGAAAGAATCGGTTCCGCAGAAGAATAAATTTCATGACGGTTAGCACCGTCCACATCAGACACTAACAACGTATAGCGACGACTACCATTAGCGCCACCTTGTTCCAATACATACGCGAGTTTCGTACCAAAAACGCCTCGTTTACCCGTCAAACGAAAAAGAATCCAATCAGCCGCTTGGTGAGCAAGCTGACGGGCATCTGCATCATTCAACGTATCATTAGCAAGCTGCGAAGAGGACGTGACATCGTTCAACGTAAACTGCCCTGCATTTGCACCAGACATTTGTCCCATCACAACATAATCCGCACCTGCCTGTTTCCAAGCGGCATAATTAATCTCTGCTACAGATGCAGGAAGTGCGGGAAAACTGTTTGGTGCCAACGGCTGAAACAAACCTGTTTTGTGTAAATCACTGGCAATAATGTAATCCATTTTCACCCCTGGATCGCCTTGCACTGGCAGAATAGCGATTGGACGAGCTGCTACTTGTGCGCCGGAAACATTGACTTCCACCTGCGCCTGCGCGGTGGTAAACGACAGCAGCATGGATAATCCAAGCCATTTCCATTTATTGTTGTGTTTCATGGGGTTCACCTTTGAATCTTATGTAGTTGTGAGAAACGCGGCATTTTACCAGCTTTCCTGTAACGGTCTATACGTACCGTACCGTATCACACGTTCTATTCTGACAATTACTGAAAAACTTACTTGTGGGCCAATACTCATACCATAACGAATCAAAACAGTAAAAGCTCACACAAATGCGTAGCAACGGGATATTTCAAGGGTGATTCCAAATAACAAATGCTTCCCCAATATCCGTCAAACAAGCAAATCGCAATTACAAAAGTGCCGTGTCACAGAATGTTAGGAATTTGTCATCATCTTGCCTAGCTTAACATTATGAGACCTGTGCAAAAACCTCCAACTCATCCACTCATTCATTTTTCAACACAAATGAACCTGTTTTCTGCTTATTTTCTTGCATCATCATCCCTGAAATCCCCAATATCTGGGCGATTCCCCGCCTTTTAGACAGGAAAAGCCATCTCTATCCTG